>JADFZZ010000038.1 GCA_015232315.1 SAR324 cluster bacterium
TCGAAAATGTTCCTCTGAATTGGTCAATTTAGAACCAGTTGATGAGCTCTCTTTGGAAAAAGCCGCCTAGCGCATAAACCGTGCCAGTGCTTTAAATTGTCAAAGAAATTTTTTTAGAAAACCCGAGCATATAAATTAGTCAAAAGCCAACAAGGTATAGCAGTGGATCAGTGGGTGCCATTTTTGCCACGTATGTTATCAGATGATCAGTTCATCTAACGATCAAAGTTCAGTTTCGCCCTACTTCCCACTGACTGTTGGCGAAACATATTATTGAAATCAGTCGAATGCCCTTTCCTCATCGTGATCCATTTGACCGCATGATTATTGCTAAAACAAGGTGGATGCTCCTCCTACTTTAACAGACGATCCCTATTTTGCTTCCTACGATATAGATCTTCTGTGGCAACCCAAATCACCGAAAGATAATTATTTCCATTCACTGTCGCATTGCTTTTTCTACCGGATTTGTCAAAGAGAAGAAAGTTGCGATTTGATTAAACGGTAGGAGGGAACCCAGCATGTCTAATTTTGCGTTTTTAGCCAAAGAATGGTCAGAACTGTTAGAAACAGCCCAGGAAGCGGAGAAGAACGTCTATTTGGCTCCAAGAACATGTTGTTTTTATTCACGGTTCACGTTGGAGAGGGCGGTCAAATGGCTCTACAAGCATGATCCCGACCTTCATCAACCTTATGATGATAACCTGTCTGCGCTCATCCATGAGCAAACCTTTAAAGACAACCTCAGACCTGACCTTTTCCCAAAAATCAAAACCATCCACAAGATTGGAAACCTTGCGGTTCATAGCTCACGACCTATTGGGCATAACGAGTCCGTCCATGTGTTAAGGGAGTTGCATCATTTCCTCTATTGGCTGTATCGTGACTATACAGGTGAGACCTCTCCAACCAATGTTATCTTTGATCAAGCGCTCCTGCCCCAAGCACAACCTGCTTCTGATCTCACCTTAAAACAACTCAAGGAACTGGACGAAAAGCGAAAGCAGCAAGAAGCGGAGATTGAGGCAAAAAAAGTGGAATTGTTGCTACAGGAAGCTCACAGAAAGGCGGAACTCCAGGAAAAAGAAGCTCTATTACAAAAAACAGAGGAAGAGAAAAAGTCTCTCCTGAAAAAATTGCTAGAATATGAGGAAAAGGAACGAAAACAACAAGTTGAGGAAAACAAGGCTCGTAATCAAACCCTTCCTGATCCACATGATTATAATGAAGCGGAAACCCGTAAGTATATTATTGATCTTTTGTTACAAGAGGCGGGTTGGAATCCAGGCCAGAAAGAGGTGCAGGAATACGAAGTCGAAGGGATGCCTTATGGAACCGGAAAAGGTTATGTCGATTATGTATTGTGGGGCGATAATGGACTGCCTTTAGCCGTTGTGGAAGCCAAAAAAACCACCAAAGACGCAACCGCCGGGAAACACCAGGCTAAACTCTATGCGGACTGTCTTGAAAAAATGAAGGGACAACGTCCTGTTATCTTTTATACAAATGGCTATGAAACCTACTTGTGGGACGACTTGAATTACCCTCCTCGTCTGGTGCAAGGGTTTTATAAAAAGGATGAATTAGGACGCTTGATCGAAGCCCGTCAAAATCGAAAAAGTCTATCCAAGGCTCCCATCAATAAAAATATATCCGGTCGTTATTACCAGGAAGCAGCTATCCGCTACATTACGGAGAGTTTTGAACATAAAAACCGGAAAGCCTTGCTGGTGATGGCAACAGGCACAGGCAAAACACGCACCGTCATTTCACTCATTGAGTTGTTACAAAAACAGGGATGGGTCAAAAACGTGCTCTTTTTAGCGGATCGCAACGCACTCCTCCATCAAGCCAAACAAGCTTTTGCGGAACACCTGCCTCATTCAACGGCAACCATCATTTCCTCTTCGGATACCCAGATCCCCAATCGGATTTGCCTATCGACCTATCAGACGATGATCCACCGAATTGATGAAGCCAAAATGGAAGGGAGCAAATTGTTCAGCCCCGGTCATTTTGAGCTTCTGGTGATTGACGAAGCTCATCGTTCTATTTATCGAAAATATAAAGCCATCTTTGATTATTTTGATTCCTTATTGGTGGGACTGACCGCAACCCCTAAAGACGAAGTGGACAGGAACACGTACTCGCTATTTGACCTGGAATCTGGAGTTCCGACTTATGCTTATGAGTCTGAACAAGCCTGGCAAGATGGCTTTCTGGTTCCCCCCAAAGCCTTCAGTGTTCCCTTGAAGTTTCATCGGGAGGGCATCAAATATGCTGAACTTTCGGAGGAAGAAAAAGAAGACTATGAAATGACCTTTGAGAATGAGGAAACGGGAGAACTCCCCGAATCCATTGATTCCTCCGCCCTGAATCAATGGTTGTTTAATGAAGATACCGTGGATAAGGTACTCAAACACCTGATGGAAAACGGTATCAAAGTGGAAGGCGGAGATCGCTTGGGAAAGACTGTGATTTTTGCAAAAAACCATAAACATGCGGAATTTATTCAGAAACGGTTTGACGCAAACTATCCTCACTTGATGGGACATTTCACCGCCGTAATTGACAACTACAACAGTTACGCTCAATCCTTGATTGATTCCTTCAAGGTTGAAAAAAGTCCAACGATTGCTGTCAGCGTGGACATGATGGATACGGGGATTGATGTGCCTGAAATTGTCAACCTGGTGTTTTTCAAGATGGTACGATCCAAAAGCAAGTTTACGCAGATGATTGGGCGAGGGACTCGTCTGTGTCATGATTTGTTTGGGTTGGGTGTCGATAAAACCCATTTTCTGATCTTTGATTATTGTGAGAACTTTGAATTCTTTCAACAAACCCCTGAAGGCGTCAAACCGTCCAAACAAGTCAGTTTATCCGATTCCATTTTTATCAAACGTTTAAAAATTGCCCACAAACTCAGCCAAGCGGAAGATCCTCAACAAAAGGAATTGCGAACCCAAATCCTGAATATTCTGCACCATGAAATCGCCCACATGAACAAACAAAACTGCATTGTGCGGCCAAAACTCAAGTTTGTGGAAAAATACGATAAACGGGAGACCTGGAATGAACTTACGGCTGAAGGAATTGCGGAAATTGAAGAGCATTTGATGGGGCTACCTTCTGAAATTCCAAATGAGGATTACTTCGCCAAACGATTTGATTCGCTGATTCTATCGTTGCAAATGAGCTTGCTCACAGGAGCAGGCAACTACTCTAAAAATCAAAGCAAGGTGGTGGAGATTGCGTCTCAACTGGAGGAAAAACGAAGCATTCCGATGGTCAATGTGCAGATGGAACTGATCCTTGAACTTCAAACGGACGACTTCTGGCAGGACATGACCCTTCCCATTTTGGAAGATGTTCGAACACGAATACGAAATCTGGCTCATTTCATCGACAAACAACATCAGAATCTTGTCTACACTGATTTTGAAGACACGATAGGGGACGTCAAAGAGATTGACACCGTTTATATAACAGCCAGTGAGCTTAAACAATATCGACTGAAAGTAGAATCATTCATACGAAAACAGGAGAATCATTTGGTGATTCAAAAGCTAAAGCGAAATCTCCCAATAACCTCCGTTGATCTTCAAATGCTCGAAACGCTCTTATTTTCGTCGGAAGTCGTCGGCAATAAAGAAACTTTTGACAAGGCTTTTGAATTGAACACTCCGTTAAGTGTGTTTATCCGCAGACTGATCGGTTTGGATCGGGAAGCGGCAAAACAGGAGTTTGCACGCTATTTGGATGAGCACTTTTTCAATGCCAGACAGATTGAGTTTATCAACAAGATCATCAATTATCTCACACAAAACGGAGTGATGGAAATTGACCTACTCTATCAATCTCCTTTCACCGACATGCATCATGAAAGTGTGGATGGTCTGTTTCCTGAAAAAGATGCCGACACCATCGTTAATATCATCAAACACATCAATGATAATGCTCGACTAGTGGCTTGAGTCAAAAGAGTCATTCAAACAAATAACTTGATTGGGAATGCAGCATCTCCAGTTTCACAACGTCAATTTGGTAAGCAGAACGGGGATAATTGGGGGATTTCTCGGTAAATCTTTGAATATCCCTCAGGAAGCACAGCAGAAATATGCTGATAAAAAAGCAACAGGATATTCATGAGACGAAGGACGAGTATGAGAAACTTTGATAATACCCACAAAATCTTGTCACAAATTAGTAACAGATTAGTAACATACTTCCGTATCCATACGTACTGGAACGGACGTAAAGCGGTTTGGAACCTGACACCCTGTCTGGGTTAATAATGGGTATAACTCACAGAAAACACTGAGATTCCTAGTGTTTTTCAACTTTAATGAATTGCTGTTTCGTCTCTTTGCCAAGGTTGAGGTCGCGGGTTCGAACCCCGTTTCTCGCTCCAAAAAATCAATGACTTACAAGATTTTTCCCTCCAAAATCAAAATCCGTTCCACTTTGAGAACCATTCAAACGATATTTGAACCATAAGAGAGAAATTCAGATCCATCAAAATTTTTTGGCAAAAATTTGTTTTTACTCGATATTTTCTCGCATCACCGGAACAATTCGACCGACTTGCTTTCTTTTTTTAACAATCCCTTCCAATACCCGTTCATCATGCAATGGATCATAATGAAGCCGATTCACCCGTTCGGAGTTGCCGATCAAGGTTCCCGATTCTTCATGCGAAAATCCATGTTCCCGTAATTTGGTGTTATGATAACGTCTCAAATCATGAAGCGTGATGTGTTGCGTACCTGATTCTTCCCGCAAATTCGTCCAGGCAGTTTTCACGCTGACAATACGAGAATATTCTTTCAGACGAAACTCGCACTGTTCACTATCCCGATTCAAGGGGCATTTACAGCACTTGACAACATGAGAGTCATTCGTGTTTTTTAACAGACATTTGTCGGATATACGAATGCGTAATTTGGGAAAAATGAAAGAAGAAACATGCGGTTGGAAGAAGAATGGGTGATTGACGAATGGTCTCCGATCCATTTGAGAAAAATCCTGGAAAGTTGGTATTTCAAGGACGGCGTTACGGAAGTTTCCGCCTTAAAAGTGTGGCAGGATAGTTGCCATTACCTGTATTTGCCAAGACTGATCAACGATCAGGAATAACGTGCCCCACGGGACGTAGGGCACGAGCAAACTTTTACAACTTATTCTTTTGCCGTTCCAATGCGGTCACGCGCACCTTTCAAGTGAGTAAAAACAGCGTTTACCGTTGGCAGGAAAACCTGAGCAAACTCTAGGATGTTTTGTTTCGGTACTCCCTTTGTCACAGTATTTTACAGCAAATAATCGAAGGGGATGAACTGTATACTAACAACGGCAGCAGAATCTCATTCCCGTGAAGGACTAAAACACAGTGTGACAGACGTTCTCAAAAGGGAACGCATCAATAATCATAAATCACATTCACATACCCTGTGTCTTCGCTGGTTTCAGCACCATCGTTGATATAGGCGATGGCTTTGACTGTGATTTTATACACCCCTTTTTCCGATAAACTGTAATAACAGCCAGTGGTGTTGGCGCACATTTGGTGGCCTTCAATCCGGATGATCACCTTGTCCGCACCAGTAGTGCCAGAAGCGTCTACCAGAAATTCCTGATTCACCGCCACTTTGGATGGTTCAATTTTCAATTTGGCATTCAACGCTGTTCGCTTGGGCGCATTGATACAAGTCAGATCAAGATCACCGCAGGTGTCACTTTCTGAACAGGCATTGATGGTTGCAATAAAAAAAATTCCAAACACTATGATCCATTTAGTTTTAGTCCCCGAAACTTTCATAATCTTCCTCCAATCAAAAAAATGATTCTTCCAAACTACTTGGATACATCCCCGGATAATTACGTTCTAACAATTTTTTTAATCTCTTGGAAATTTTAGCTCTGTTTGCTAAAGACGCTCTCAAAGCCCTCAACAATATTTTTTACTGCAAGGTCTTATGTCTGCTTCAGAAAAACATATTCTGGTTGTTGATGATGCAATCTCCATGAGAAAATTTATCATTAAAACCTTGATGCAGCAAGGGTACCGTGAATTCACGGAAGCCGAAGATGGGGTGCAGGCTCTTGATATTCTGACACAATCCGTTGGCGGTAAAAAAATTGATCTGGTTATTCTTGACTGGAGCATGCCAAGAATGAACGGGTTTGAATTGCTTGAGAAAATGAAAAACAATTCTCTTCTGCAAACCATTCCGGTTTTGATGGTCACCGCTGAATCGCTGTATGATCATGTCATTCAGGCACTCAGGGTCGGAGCGAAAAACTACATCATCAAACCGTTCACACCTGATCTGTTAATCGAAAAAGTCGAAAAAATACTCCGTTAATTCAATACTTCAAAACCGACCATCGTGATGTCATCATTGAAATAAATATCAGTCGCCTTGTCATCCACAATTGCCTGCATTGGTGAATAACCTGAATAATCATGGGCAAACTTAACAATCTTTTTTACAAGTTCTTCACAAGGCAATTGGCAGTTCTTTTTCAAAAAGTCAAAAAAACGCTCCTTCCCCATCTGATTTCCATTGCTGTCAGCTAATTCGATGATTCCATCCGTATAAAGCAGGACCTTGTCGCCTTGTTCAAGAGTGATGCTGTTTTCCACATAGGTGATCATGCTGTTGGGAAACAGTCCAACCATGGTTCCGCGTGTGGTGATGGGGAGCACTTCTTTCGTATGTTTTCGAATCACTACCGCTGGTGGATGACCAGCATTACAATAGGTCAGAATGCGGGTTCTTGTGTCATAAATTACATAGAACATGGTGGCAAATTTTCCCGATTCCAGTTTGTTTTCCAGGTAGCCATTGGTCATGGTTATCACGAGTGAGGGGGATAACCCGGATTTGATACTTTCATGAAAAATCGCTGAAACCATGAACGCGATCAAGGCGGCCGAAACACCATGACCTGTTACATCGGCGACCACCATCCCATAAACATCTTTTTCAAGTTCCATGATATTATAAAAATCTCCACCAATCTGGAGCATCGGGATGTATTTGGAAAAAAATTTGATGTCAGGATGGACAGGCAATGTGCCTGGCAGCAATATCCTCTGGGTATCTCTTGCCTGTTCCAGTTCTTCCACCATCTGTAATTGCTGGGATTTCAAGCTTTGAAAGGCTTCCTGAAAGGTTTGTTCCACAAACTGTCTTAATTCCATTTCCTTGAGCAACTCCTCATTCAGTTGCCTGGTGGTTGAAAGTGCCTCCTGAACTTCTTTGACCATCTGCAGATTTTTAATCACGGTCACGGTCATACGAGCCAACGTTTGGGCAAAATCCCAGTCTTCATCATGGAATTTAACCTTTCCAGGCATGCCTGAGAGATTCAGGACACCTACGACGGTTTGATGATCCATGAGGGGAACACAAATCAGTGTTTTGGGGAAATCATTCCCGTGCAGAATATATTCAGGATATTCCAGCGTGTTGGGCACAAAGATGATTTGTTTAGTCACAGCCGATTTGCCAATGACGCCTTCCCCCATCTTGAAACTTCGGGCATAAAACTGCTTTTGCGCATCATCCACGGAGTGTGCTTCATCGAACAGAAGCACACTGTCATCTTCTTTCTCTGAATAAAAGGTCACAAATTTTAAACAATCCTGCGAGAGGAGATACGCCGATCCCCAGTCGATATTGGTGCGTATCTGCAATATCCTCATGACATGTTTCAGAGCCTCTTCCTCATTCAAAATACCACTTAGAACTTCACCCGCGACATTGATTGTGGTCAGATCATCAATTTTGTGCCGTAACCCATTCTGAATGGCCTTCAAATGTTCAACAATCTCATTCATTTCGGAGGTCTGTGGACGCTGAATGGCTACCTGGATATTTCCAGCGGCGATCTGATCCATGTCATGGAGAATCCCTTGCAGGGCATTGTTGAGAACCGTTGACAGTTTCATCACGCCAAGCAGCAGGATTGTCCCTGTCAAAAGCAACAGACCTCCCATTTTCAACCAGATCATTGGTTCGTATTTCAACTGAGCAGGGACAACCCCGATCACGATCCCGATCACGCCCAGAATGGTGATAACGTAGAGGACAAATGCCCCGGCAATCAATAGGCTCTTCACGCTTTTATTCATGTGCTCCTTCAAGAAAATATTTGGCTATCAGGATTGATCTAACAAAAATCGTGCAAAGAGAAAATGCTTTGCCGCAAATATCATAAAAAAACTTGCATTTAAGTGGCTGGAACATACAAAACAGCATCCATAAAAATTGAACCATCAATGCTATTGCCGCAAGAATGACAAAATGACGTTAATACAAAAATGGATTTACGCTTTGAAACCAGCCAGTTGGCCCAAACTGCTGGTACCATGTCTGCTCGGTCAATCAATTGGCATCATGCATCTGGGACAACTCCATATTGCCCCCATGCTCCTCGGCCTGATTTATACAGTGTTCCTTACTGCTTTTATTGTGTTTATGAATGACTGGGCCGATCAGGATACCGATGCCATCAAGCGTTCACTGTTTCCAGACGGTTGCTCTCCCAAAACAATTCCAGACAAAATTCTTCCAGCATCCTCAGTGCTCAAGGCGGGAATCGCTATGGGGGTTCTGGCGGGAATTGTTTCCATCCTCGGAGGATTTCTGCTGGATAAACCGGAAACAGGCTGGTGGGGAATCCTGGGGATTTTAATTTTTTATTCCTATTCCTTCGGTCCGTTGAAACTAAATTATCGGGGAGGAGGCGAACTTCTTGAAATGCTGGGAACCGGTTTTGTGTTGCCGGCATTCAATACGTTTTTGTTATGTGGAGAAGCGTTTCCCCGTGAAAGTTTTTATATTCTGCCCGTTTTTGGATTGCTGTGTATGG
The DNA here is from genome assembly GCA_015232315.1 of SAR324 cluster bacterium. Lineage (NCBI taxonomy): Bacteria > Deltaproteobacteria > SAR324 cluster bacterium. The sequence continues at coordinate 8,881 of JADFZZ010000038.1, forward strand.
GAAGCGCGATTGCCAGTGGTTTCAGTGATGAAGAAAGTGACAGAATGGGTGGAAAACGGACCATTGTGACTATGTGGGGTAACAGGTTGGCCAAAATCGTCATCCGACGGCTCGTCCAGCTCGCGATGGTTTGCGGTTTGTTGTTGGCGATGTGTCCCCAAGCTCCGGTTTCAGGGGTCCTGGAATTGATTTTTGTGCTGATCATGTTGCATTATGCCACAAAAATGCGGATGTGTGAGTTTGCCGTTGTCACCAATGCGTTTGCTGTTCAGGGACTCTATAAGACGCATCTGCACAAGCTGATCTGGTACAGCCATATATTTTTATCGCTCGTTTTTATGATGCACCCCAAGGCGTAAGGGGGGGCCGGTCGCTCGTGCAGCGTTAATCACCACATGATGGCCATGAAAATGTTAGACAATATCATTCAGTCTTTTCAAATTATTGAAACGTTTCTCAATTCCAGAATTCAGAATCCGCGGTCCCTGTCTCCTGAGCATGAACATGTCATGTCGTTCACTCAATTGGGACAACAGATGATTCATTTGTTTGGAAACTCCAGAGACTGTCTTGATTTGTTGAGCGAGGTGGGTCGTTCATTTTTGCATATTGTCGAAGCTCAATACACTCATTTTCCAGAAAATATTTTCTGGGACTTTGATTATTTTCTGGTGTGCCTGATTCGGGATGCGCTTGCTGAAAAAGAAAATAGCCTGCGTTATGTCAGGGAAATTGAAAAAAAAATGATCATGCTTCAGGAACTCTTTGGCATCCAGTCCCCCCTGAAATTTCGCTATGTACATGATTTCATGTATGGCTATGACTGGATCAAGTGGGTTCAGAAAGATGCTGAAAACAGGAAGGACCGAGGACCTTTTTCCTCAGAATTTCTGGATTATTTGATCATGCGAGGCCTGGAACTGCATCAAAACATTCATCAGAAAACGGATATGGATTACCAACCCCTGTCCCATGAAAGCGAATTCAGAAATGTGTTTTCTTTTTCCAGAGAACCTGATGTGGAAATCCGGTTGTTTTCACATCTTGCCAGACAGCATTTAATTCCTGTGGAAACCTGGAATGCGGAGGCCCGTCCCGATTGGAACAAGCCGTATTACGATCTCAGGGAGAAAAAAGCTGTGGAACTGGAATCAACTTAAAACGTAAGCGTTCAGCCGTCAGCTATCAGTTTTCAGAAATTCTCAAAGACTGGAAGCTTAACGATATCTGGTAATTCCAGTTGAAAGCCAACAATGGTGACATCATCCTTCCAGTCACCGTGTGGCAGAAAATTGTCTAAAGCGGCTTCCACAACCGACAGCAGTTCATTTATAGCCAAATGACTGTGAGCTCTCAACACGGAGAACAGTCGATCCATTCCGAACAAGCCTTCATTGGAATGACATTCTGTCACCCCATCGGTATAAATCAAAAATTTATCGCCGTTTCGGAGCTGATACACCTGTTCAGTGTAGGCTTCCACTTCTTCCTCCAGCACCCCTAACGGCATACTGATTTTCTGTGCGGGTAAAAACGGAGTTCCTGTATCCGCGGGAATGATGATCAATTCCGGATGCCCCGCATTGCAGAAGGTGAGTTCCCCTTCGGGTGTCATGCATAAATAAATTCCGGTAATAAACGTATGCGGCGGAATGCATGAGGCCAGACAGATGTTCAATTCATGCATGATTTGCGCGGGGCTTTTGAGAGATGAAAGATTGTTCAGGCCCATTTTGGTCATCATGGTGATCAGTGCCGCAGACATGCCGTGTCCCGTGGCATCGCCCAGAAACATTCGCAAATGTCCTTCCCGATTCAAATATCCGTCATAATAATCGCCTGAAACGGTATTGCAGGGAGAAAAAACAACGGCACCCTTGATCCTGCTGGAGTCTGGTGGAAAGCGCATGGTAAAATTTTGTATTTCAGACGCCAGATTCAGGTCCTGTAGCATATTCTGATTCAGATGTTCCAGTTCCAGGGAGGTGTTTTTTAAATTTTCATAGAGTCGTGCGTTGTTGATGGCCGTTTCGAGTTGATGGACATAACGTTCCACTGTCACCAGAATCGTTTCCTGCAGATCAAAGGGGTCTTGGGTGTTGTTGAAAAAGATGACGCCAATGGATTGGTTCTGAACCAGAAGGGGATAGAGCAGACTGGCTTTGATAGGATTGAAACTGTAAATTTTTTGATCGAGTGCAGAAAAATTCCTGGCGGATGTCGCTGTCACCGGTGAAAGACAGAAAGGCTTTTGCTGGAGGAACACATCGCTGATATAACTGACACCCTGCTGAAGTGGCACGGGAACGCGTTTGAGTGTTTTAGCTTTTTCCAGATCCATCAGCCCTTCATAAAACCGATAAAGGCTCAATTCTGTTTTTTCGGGGTTCACCAGGAATATTCCCACCTGATCAAACTGGAAAATTTCCGAAAGCACCTGTTTGACCATGGACATGACCTGATCCAGATCAAGGGTGGCATTTACGGTCTGTGCCACATGATTGAGATGGACCAGTTCACGGGTACGTTCCCGGATTGTTTTTTCCTGATTTTCAAGGGTCTGATGCAGTTGCAGGTTTTTTTCTTTCAGTGACAGGCCCAGTTCTTCCACTCTGACAAACGCCCGCGAAAACCGGATTGAAAGCACCACTGACTGTGAAAACAGAAACAGCAACAATCCCCAGGACGCAATGTATCCGCTATGGACCAGATAATTGTTATACAGAAGATCATTGAGGATGGTGAGACAAAACAGGAAAAATCCCCCCAGAAAAACCAGGGCGCCTTCACGTTTATGAGCTCCGGCAAGAATCAGAACATAAACCAGATACATCAGACTGACCAGCAGCAAAGGCTCCCACACGGTGTTTGCATAGGAATAAATTCGTGGTGGTGTCAGCAAGACCAGCAGGAAAAACGCACCGGAAATCCAGTTGATGGTTCGAAGAAAGACGCGGTTCCACTCTTCAGGATAAAGATGGTACACAAACAGGAAGATTGCCGGCAATGCCAGATACGCACTCAGAAACTCAACCTTGAGAATCCACGACCACCAGTTTTGAGGCATGACTGAATAGAAAAACTGTTCTCCCACCGTCAGGGTTCGTATCGCCAGCGACAAACAGAACAGACCGAAATACAGTGTGGTCCGATCCTTCTTTCTGAGAAAGAATAAACCGAAATGATAACAGGCCATGATCAGAATACTGCCAAACAAAAACCAATCCCAACGAACCATTTGTTTGTCGAGTTCCATGACTTGCGCTTGTTCTCCAAAAAAGATTTGGTGCCAGATTCCCCCCCGGCGATGATGGAAATTGGACACACGCATGGTGAGATGAATGGTGGAACCTGAGCGCGGAATACTCACCAGGTGGGGAACATAGGCCGGGATCGACTGTTCTGCGGAGGTTCCTACCAAACCATTTTTCGCGACCACGGTGCCATTGACTTCGAGTTGGTAGGCTGTTCCCACGCAACTGATTCGTAACGCAGGTTGACGCAGATTCTCAGGAAGCAGAATGTTGAGATGAAACGTCGCATAACCATCGCCCCCCGGTTTTTCTCCGGCAACCTCATAGCCATTCCAAATACCGGGTACCTGAATAACACCGGTCTTTGTTGACTCAACACCTGATTTCACTTCGTGTTCTGAAAGCAGTTTTTTCCAGTAAAAATCCCACTCGCCATTGAGGGAAAGCACTCCGGTTTTTGAGAAATCCCATGTGCTCAAATCCAGCACACCGTTGACCGCGCCCGGAGCTTCGACGCTCTCAGAACGACAAGCGAGTAACCCGAGGCAGAGCGGAAGGATTATCAAACTCAGAAAGATTTTTTTCATGGGCCGGGCAAAACGATCGAGTGTTGAATAATGATATTGTTAGGAACGGCAAAAAAATAAGTTGTAAAAGTTTGCTCGTGCCCCTACGTCCCGTGGGGCACGTTATCCACCAGGCGAAGCTCGGCTTCGCACCCACAGGAGGTGGGTCATGGAAGACTCAACTGAATCCATAGAGTTTGAAATCAGAAAAGACAATCAGATTCCCCGCAACGACAACATCATGAATGAAAATATTGATTCAACCAGACTTTTCCGGAGCCTTAAGGAAGGGAGGCCTTAGTCATCGTTTAGCCAGTGAGTGGCGAACCGGGAAGGACGATACCGGGAACGGTAGCCCCGGGTTACGTCCCAATGTCATCAACTTAAGCATTCTGAATGGTGCTGTGTTTCAATTCCCCCTTGATTCAAGTGGGTTGGGGGATGTAATTCTGAGCGTTAAATCCCCCATACCCCCTTTGAAAAGGAGGATTCCTCGGCGAAGAACGCCTTAAGTTGACGACATTGGCCTTTACCCGACAGAGTGCGGTACGAGCGCCGAGGGATCTTAATGCACTGAGTGAACATCAGACTAGAATGTTTTGAACATAAGACTTACCATGCTTCAAAATGACACCATTTAGAATTGAAAATTAAATAAGATCCGATCGGGATGACACAAAAAATGAATGACCCGACAGCCACCACCAGTCCTGCGTCACAGGACGAAAAGGATATTATGGGCAAACTCAATTACCTGGTTTTATTTCTGATGGGACTTATCCCCTTATGGCTGACTTCTGTGGCTTCAGCCTTTGGCAACCAGCCTCAACACCTTGTGGTGGGAAGCGAACTGGATTTTCCGCCCTATGCGTTGGTCAACGAAAAGGGGGAGGCCGATGGTTTTTCGGTAGATCTGATGAAAGCTGTGGCAAAGGTCATGAACCTGGAAGTGGAATTCAGGGTAGGCCCCTGGAATGTTATTCGTCAAGAGCTGGAAGATAACAAAATTGATGCTCTGCCCCTGGTTTCTGATACCCTCAAGCCCTACGTATCCTTTGAATTGTCTGCAACACATACCATAGCGTATGATGCTTTTTTTGCGCGCAAGGGTCACCCCGGTTGCACGTCGTTGGCCGATTTGCCCGGTAAGCGGATTCTGGTCAAGCAAGCGAATGTCGCCCATGAAGAATTGATCGCACGTGGTTTTGCCGCCCAGATTCTGGAGACAGCCACAATTGACGAGGCCCTGCAACGACTCTCACAAGGCGAGGGGGATTGTGCCTTGATGCCTCACCTGACAGGGTTGTTGACGCTTAAAAAATTAAAACTCAACAACCTGCAAACCTCCAGTCCACCCCTTTCTGAGTATCATCGTAATTTTTGCTTTGCGGTATCCCGTGGCAACAGCAGATTGCTCGAATTATTCAATCAGGGAATCGCAATCCTTCATGCCACGGGTCAATATGATGAAATTTATGAAAAATGGTTTGGTGCGCTGCTGTCTGAAGGTATTGACTGGAAGCGTTGGCTCGAATACGGGGCCAGTGTCATTTTTATCTTTACGCTATTGCTGACAGGCCTTCTGGTGTGGAACAGGGCCCTTCAACGCCAGGTGGCGGAAGAAATTAAAAAATACCGGTCATCTCAGGAAAACCTGAGGCAAAGTGAGCAACGGATCCATCATTTTTTTGAACAACCCCTGATGGGAATGGCAATCCTCACCCCTGACGCACGATGGTTGGCTGTCAATGACAGACTGTGTGAACTCCTGGGTTATTCGCGGGAGGAACTGCTGACGATGAAATGGTCCGCGCTGACTCATCCCGATGATCTGGTTGATGATCTGGAGCAATACAACCGGATTTTTTCAGGAGAAACAGAGGGCTTTTCCCTGGAAAAACGTTATCTGCGCAAAGACGGGCAGGTGATGTATGCGCTGATCTCGGTACAAGGTTCCAGAAACCCGGAGGGAACGGTCGAGTATTTCTATGCCATGGTTCAGGATATCACCATCCGCAAACAATACCTGAAAGCATTGCTGACCAATAATGAATTGCTGGAACGAGTGTTTGCGACAACCCATTTCTGTGTGGTCTATCTCGATACAAAATTCAACTTCATCCGTGTCAACAAGGCCTATGCTCAAGTCTGTGGATACCCCACAGAGTTTTTCTCCGGAAAAAACCTGTTTCAATTATATCCTGACGCGAAAAATGAAGCCATTTTTCAGGAGGTGATCACCACCGGGAACACTTTCACTATCCAGGCCAGATCATTCAGGTTTTCCGATCATCCTGAACGGGGAGCCACCTTTTGGGACTGGACCTTACATCCGCTTCTGGATGCCAAGGGTGACGTTGAAGCACTCCTGTTTGTGTTGCTGGATGTGACTGAGAGCACCCGCTTGAAAGAAAATCTGCTGGAAACCCGTGAACTGTTGAATGAAGTTCAAAAAATTTCAAAACTTGGTGGCTGGAAATATGACGTCAATACGCGTCGTCTGCTATGGACCGATGAGGTGTATGCCATTTATGGTGTCTCCCATGATTATGATCCCAACAATATTGCCAGGGATATCGGTTTTTTCCATCATGAAGATATGTTGACGATTGGACAGGCTTTTGAAAACGCTGTTCATGAAGGAATACCCTATGACCTGGAACTCCGCTTCATTCGGATGAATGGAGAGCACATCTGGGTGCGAACCATGGGCACCCCCATCCTGGAAAATAACCGTGTAGTCCGGGTGCTCGGCAATATCATGGATATTACAGATCGCAAAGAGACAGAATTACACCTGCTACGACAGGAAACAGAACTGAAAGAAGCACAACGCATTGCCCATGTAGGGAACTGGACTCTGGACACAAAAACCAATCATGTCTTCTGGTCGGAAGAATTGTATCACATGTTCGGTCTGGATCCGGCAGAGCCACCTCCTGATTACAACTATCACTCCCGGTTGTTTACCCCTGAAAGTTGGGAATGCCTGAACACACATTTGTCATTTACCCGGGAACGCGGGATTCCCTATGAGCTTGAACTTGAGATGGTCAGGAAGGATGGGTCCAAAGGCTGGATGCTTGCACGAGGGGAAGCCATCAACAACGAAAAAAGGGAAGTCATAGGCCTTCGTGGAATGGCACAGGACATCACTGAAAGAAAACGTATCGAGGCAAAACTGAAGGAAAGTGAAACACGATTCCGAACCATCGCTGAGTGGGCCAATGTGGGCTTTTCCCTGATCGTTGACCGACAACAGCGGTGGGTCAATCAAAAATGTGCGGAAATATTCCAGTATCCCAAAGAAGACTTGGAGAATCAGACCACGCGTAAACTGTATCCCTCTCAGGAAGCCTATGAACAGTTAGGAAAAGAGGCTTATCCAATCCTCGCTGGTGGTCAGGTCTATGAAACGGATCAACAGTTGCTCCGACGGGATGGAACAACCATCTGGGTACACTATAATGGCAAAGCGATTGACCCTGACGATATTTCGCAAGGCACGATCTGGGCGTTGGAAGACATCACGGAACGCAAACGCAATGAGGAGGCCCTGAAACAGGCTAAGCAAGTCGCCGAACAGGCCTTGCGTTCCAAAGCGGAGTTTCTGGCAAACATGAGTCATGAAATCCGCACGCCATTGAATGGTGTGATCGGCATGACCAGTTTGCTCATGACCACACCATTGGATGAGACACAACAGGACTATGCCAGAACAATTCAGTTGAGCAGTGATCATCTGCTGACCCTCATCAATAACATTCTGGATTTTTCCAAAATTGAATCCGGCAAAATGGCCCTGGAAAGCGAACCGTTTGAAATTCATGAACTGATTGAACAGACCATGAGGCTGATGGAAGGGAAAGCCCTTGAGAAAAATATTGAGTTGCGGAGCCATATTTCACAGGATGTTCCGCTGGTATTGAGAGGGGATGTCACACGAATCCGGCAGATCCTGATTAATCTTCTGGGCAATGCGTTGAAATTTACGCAAACAGGGAGCGTTGTTGTGTTTGTAGGCCTGAAGCGGTTATCGCTGCTGAAGGAACCCGGACTTGCCGGGGTTGAACTCCTGTTTAGTGTTCGCGACACCGGGATTGGAATTCCGGCTGATAAAATAGATAGATTGTTTCAGGAATTTTCACAAATTGACGCGTCCACAACTCGCAAATATGGTGGCTCTGGTCTGGGCCTCACCATTTCTAAAAGGCTGGTGGAACTGATGCAGGGGAAAATCACTGTGGAGAGTATTCCGGGCCATGGCTCGACATTTTCTTTTACGCTCTCCCTGATGGCATTGATCGATCAGTCACCCCTCAAAACGAACGAAGCCGGGTCTCCTCTGAACCAAAGTGTCATTGATTCCGAAATGGCTCAAAAACGTTCTTTACGGATTTTGCTGGCAGAAGATAATCCGGTGAACCAGAAAATGACCTTGCTGATGCTGGAAAAATTGGGCTATTCGTCGGATGTCGCGCTCAATGGCCTGGAAGTTCTGGAGTTGCTGAAGCAGAAAACCTATGATGTGATTTTCATGGATATTCAGATGCCGGACATGGATGGTCTGGAAGCAACCCGTCAGATTGTTGCGCAGTATTCCCCTCCAAACAGACCCTGGATTATTGCCATGACCGCCAATGCCCTGCCCGGAGACAGGGAAGTCTATTTGCAAGCCGGAATGGATGATTACCTCAGCAAGCCCATGACCCTTCAAAGCCTGATGAAAGCCTTGAATCAATATTCTGATCACAGAACTATTGAGCCGGAAGCTCCAACCGGGAAAGACAGTCCGGTTTCATCCGACACAGGCAACATTGAACCAGAAGAGTTGCTGGATTTTAACCTGTTGAATGAGCTACAAAGTGCAGTCGGACTCCACGTGTTTCAGCAAATGCGAACGTTGTTTGAACAGCAAATGACCGAGGCTCTCCCTGAATTTCAGCATTTCATCAACATCCAGGAACGTGCGCCACTCCGACGGATAGCTCACAAACTCAAGGGTTCGGCAATCTGTATTGGAGTCATTCAACTGAAAAATCTGCTGAATCAATTGCAATACCTTTCTGATTCTATAGATCCAGACCCTCTGCCTGAACTGTTGCGGCAACTTCAGCAAAGTTATGACCATACCATGCAGTTGTTGAAGGACTGGGAAAAAACGCTTTAGGAACGTTCAAAAAATAACTGTGATTTAAAACCATTTCCGCTAATTTTTAATAAAAAGCCCTTATGCCAGCCTCCTTACTCGTCAGTGCGCAATCCATTTCAAAATCTTTTGGTGTCCATTCATTGTTCTCCGACATTTCCCTCAGTTTTTTTGAGGAAGAACGCCTTGGTTTGATAGGTCCGAATGGCGCGGGAAAATCTACTTTGCTTAAAATCATGGCTGGTCTGGAAACTCCGGATTCAGGGTCGGTTTCATTGAAACGGGGAACACATCTGGTTTATCTGGCCCAGAAAGATCAGCTTGATGCTGAAAAAACCGTCGAACAAACGTTGCTGGATTCCATGCCGGCTGAACTTGGCGATGCCGAGCATTTCAGCCGTATCCGTGAAGTGACCCGGTTGATGGCGTTTGAGAAACTGGACCAAAAAGTGGGAACTCTGTCTGGAGGGTGGCGCAAGCGCCTTTCGATTGTCCAGGCCCTGATTCAAAAGCCGGATATTCTACTGATGGATGAACCCACCAACCATCTGGATCTACAGGGGATTCTGCAACTGGAAAGCCTGTTGAAGCAGGCACCTTTCGCCTTTGTGCTGGTCAGTCATGACCGTTATTTCCTGGAAAACACCACCAACCGTACCGTGGAACTCAATCGACAATTCCCTGGAGGATTTCTCAAAATTGATGGAAATTACAGCGAGTTTTTGCAAAATAAAGAGGACTTCCTCGCCGGACAACTGCAACAGGAATCGGTGCTGGCCAACAAGGTTCGACGTGAAATTGAATGGCTCCGCAGAGGCCCCAAAGCACGATCCACCAAAGCCCAATACCGGATTGACAGCGCGTATCAGTTACAAAATGAACTGGGCGAGGTCAAGGCCCGCAATGCCCAGAATAAATCCGCGCAGATTGATTTTGAAGCGACTCACCGCAAAACCAGACTATTGGTGGAAGCCACTGATCTTAAAATCGCACGGAGTGAAACAACATTGTGCGAACATCTGAATCTGCAACTCTCTCCAGGTAAATGTCTTGGAATTCTGGGACAGAATGGTAGCGGGAAAAGTTCACTGATTCATGCTCTGACCGGAGATTTAAAACCTGAACATGGAACCATCACCCGAGCCGAGGGCATCAGGATGGTGATTTTTGATCAGAAACGGGAACAACTCAATTATAACCAGACCCTGCGGCAAGCCCTTTCTCCAGCCGGAGACAGTGTCGTATTTCGGGATCGGTCCATCCATGTCGCATCCTGGGCAAAGCGTTTCCTGTTTTCCAGTGACCAGTTGGGCATGCCGGTAGCGGATCTTTCAGGAGGTGAGCAGGCACGGATCCTGATCGCCAATCTGATGCTGAAACCCGCTGATGTGCTGTTGCTGGACGAACCCACCAATGATCTGGATATTCCAACGCTGGAAGTTCTCGAAGAAAGTCTTGGCGAATTTCCCGGGGCCCTCGTGCTGATCACCCATGACAGGTTTCTCATCGACCGCCTCAGCGATCAACTGCTCTATCTGGATGGAAACGGACATGCGGAATATTTTGCGGATTATGACCAGTGGCTCCAGTCCTGGAACCGGCAACAGTCGCTTCAGAAAAACGCGGGGAAAGATCCACAAAAGAAACAGACCAAAAAACTGACGTTTGAAGAACAGAAGGAATTGGGAAGGATTGATAAAAAAATTGAAAAAGCCGAAGAAGCCGTGGCCGTGCTCCAACAGAAAATGCACGAATCTGAAATCACCAGCAATGTCCAGAAACTTTCCGAACTCTACGCCCAGCTTCAGGAGGCGGAAGACAAGGTTGCCCAACTTTATCAACGATGGGAAGAACTGGAAGCACTCAGCCAATGAACATCTGGCTATGAAGTACACGAAGAACACAAAGTAAAAAAGGGAATATGCACCAGTAAACTTGAAAATCATGGTTTTACTGAGGACTTCATTTATATAAAAACCTTTTTATTCGTGTTCTTAGCGTTCTTAGCGGCTCATTTTCAAAAGCCGTGAAGTTCCCTTTCACTCTGCTCAGGAGGCCTCATGCTCAAACCCGGAGTCCGCAACATCGCTTACGGTGCGTCTGACTTTGAACGCATCCGTACAGAAAACCGCTATTATGTGGATAAAACCCGTTTCATTCCGATGCTGGAAGAAAATTACTACCAGTTTTTGATCCGCCCGCGGCGGTTCGGGAAGTCGCTGTGGGTGTCCATTCTGGAGACGTATTACGACATCACCAAAAAAGACCGGTTCGAGAATTTTTTCAAGGGACTCTGGATCGGGGATCATCCCACGGAGGAACGGAATTCCTATCTGGTGCTGGCGCTCAATTTTTCAGGTGTGAGTTCGGATATCCGGGAAGTTCGTACCAGTTTTGAAGCGTATTGCCACATCAGGATTAGGGGCTTTTTGTATCGGTACCGTCAGTTTTTTACAGAACAGGAAATCCAGAAATGGAACAATCCCGCTTTGCCGGTGGCGACCTTGCTGTCCGACCTGTTTGAGACCTGCCTGCAACGTGAGTTGCCGTTGTATCTCCTCATTGATGAGTATGACAATTTCGCCAACACCATTCTTTCGACCGCGGGAACCGAAGCCTATCATGACCTGACGCACGGCGAGGGTTTTTTCCGGAATTTCTTCACGGTGCTCAAGGAAGGCACGAGTCACAGTGGTTCGGGGCTGAAGCGGCTGTTCATCACCGGGGTCTCGCCCGTGACAATGGATGATGTGACCAGCGGTTTCAACATCGGCAGTAACCTCAGTCTGTCGCCGTCCCTCAACGCAATGGTGGGATTCACCCGTGAAGAAGTTCTGGAGATGCTGGACTATTACCAGCGCGAAGGCGCATTTGTTCAGGACAGGGACGAAACCATGGACATTTTTGATGAATGGTATGACGGCTACCAGTTCGCGCCGGGACAGCGTGACAGTCTGTATAACACGGACATGGTCGTGTATTATATGCGGGATTGTATCCAGACCGGTCAACCGCCGTATGAACTGCTGGATCAGAACATCCGTATCGACTATGGCAAACTGCGGCATCTACTGCTGGTGAGCCGTCAGCTCAACGGCAATTTCGATCTGCTCAAAAATATCATGGATACCGGACAGGCGCTGAGTCCGATCCACACGAGTTTTCCGTTGGAGCACCTGACGATCCCTGACAACTTCATGTCCCTGCTGTATTTTTTCGGCCTGCTGACCATTGAGGCCGAGGAGATGGGAGATTTCCACCTGAAAATTCCCAACCGGACCATCGGGCTACTGATGTATGAATATCTGCGGGAAGCGTGGCGGGATGTGGGAACGTTTCGGGTGGAACTGTGGAAACTGCGGAGCCTGGTTCGGGACATGGCCTGGAAAGGCGACTGGGAACCGTTCTTTGATTTTCTGGCCGGGGCGGTGGCGGCGCAAACCAGTATTCGGGACTACATGAAAGGCGAAAAAGTGATTCAGGGTTTTTTGCTGGCCTATCTGCATCTGAATGATTTTCTGCTGAGTCACAGCGAACGGGAACTGGGCAAAGGCTACGCGGATCTGTTTCTGGAACCGTTTCTGCTCAAATACCCCGAAATGTCGTGGGGCTATCTCATCGAATTGAAATATATCAAACGCGACGAACTCACCGACACCCGGCTTGAGCAGGAAATCACGAAAGCCCAAACCCAGTTGCGGCAATATCTGGCGGATGACCGACTCAAACAATACCCCGCTCATGTGACCTTCACCGGCATCATCCTGGTCTATCACGGCTGGGAACTGGTGTATCGGGGAGCGGTCCAGTCAATGTCATCAACTTAAGCTCCCTCGCCCTGGAAGGGAGAGGGTTGGGGCAATGTCATCAACTTAAGCTCCCTCACCCTGGAAGGGAGAGGGTTGGGGCAATGTCATCAACTTAAGCTCCCTCGCCCTGGAAGGGAGAGGGTTGGGGTGAGGGTGAAACCTGGCAGAATCGCTCCCTTTTCCCCCTCACCTAACCTCTCCCCAAAGGGGCGAGGGACTGGTTTTTTCTTAAGTTGACGACATTGGCGGTCCAGTCGGTCCGGAGAATGGTTCGGGTTTCCACCCCCGGAACGTTCCTCCAACACCTCGGCAAAAAATTGCCAGTACAGACCTTCCATCACATAGTTGGGAATTTTGAATCGCAGACGGTTGCCCATGTCCTGATCGATGCTGATGAGTCCGAGATAAAACAGCAGGCTGATGAAATCCTGGGTGGTGAAGCGTTTGTCAAAACTGAACTGGGAAGTCAAAGAGGAATACAGACAGCCTTCCCGCATGAGCTGATCCAGCACCTCATGATTCCGCTGTCGGTCGCGTAAATCAAACAGTCTCCGGATCTTGCCGTAGTCACTGGCGATGTTGACGTCCAGCATCTCACGGGGATATTTGAGTTCGTGGGAATATTCATTGGCGAAATACAGCACCATGTCCGGATTGTAGAACCGGGGGCAGTCGGGTTCAAAGCGATAACCGTTATACCACTTGCGGGCATCGGCCATAACCGCCTCAATCCGGTCTTCCGTACAACCAACTCCCTGGAAAATCTCACGGGTTTCCTCTTCGGTAAAACCCATCATCGGATGGAAAATTTTGCTCAGACTCAGATGTTTGGCAATGTTGAATCCACTGGTCAGGCTGTCGAGAGTGACAGGGGAAACACCGGTGATGAACATCCGGTCGATAATTCCCCGGCCCGTGGCTTCCTTGATCGCCTCGTAAAATTTGCGCACAAATCCGTTTCCGCTCACCATGTCGGAAAAATGATCGAACTGGAAGCCCAGGATCTCATTGGCGAAATGGTCATATTCGTCAATCAGCAGATAGATCTTTTTGTCCTTATGCTGATCCAGAAACTGCTTCAGCAGTTGGGACGCCTCCAGATTGTCCGCGAAATCAAGCGGAGTCAGGCCATAGTCCTGCTCAAAATTCCGGAGTCCGCTCAGAACATTGAAGGCAAAACCCTGACGTGTGCTTTCCGGTGTGTCGGTGTGAATCCCGCTGAACTCAAACCTCAGGACATGGTAAGTTCCGGCTAGGGGTGTGGGCTGTTGCCCGATCCGGTATTTGCCGAACAATTCCCCGAACCGATGTTTGTGTTCCAGGCCGTAATAGTGATGCAGAATCGAAATCCACAGGCTCTTGCCAAAGCGTCGGGGACGCAGAAACACCAGATAGGCTTCCGGGAGATTTTCCAGTTTTTCCAGAAACGGAGTGCGGTCGATGAAATGATAATTTTCGTTCACCAGTTTGGGAAAATGGCTGATACCATAGGGAAGTCGGAGCATTCTGCCTTTCAGAAGAAAATCAGGAGCAAGCCAATGTCATCAACTTAATCATTCTGAATGATGCTGAGTATTAATTCCCCCTTGGTTTAAGGGGGATAGGGGGATGTGATTCTGCGTGTTAAATCCCCCATGCCCCCTTTGTAAAGGGGGATTATCCAGCGAAGAATTTCTTAAGTTGACGACATTGGGAGCAAACCCACCACGAGGTGGAAATAACGTGAGCGGGAATTTTGAAGCAACAGGACCTCCCACCCTGATTTATTCTGACAAGGACGCGCTACTTGAGCAAGCGATTTTTATGCTCGCGTTTTATTCAAAAAGGGACTTTCCGAATCCTTTCATAAAGAGAAGTGAATATGGATTCCCATGGAATTTCCGTCTGTCCGACCCTCACCGGATTCAAATCCACATACGCCATGCAGGTTATAACTCACCTTCATTTTATTCCTTGACAGGCCTCAATCCGTTTGTCACAAACCAGACATGGCGGGAATGATGTCAATTTCCGGTCATCTCATTAGTCCATATTTAGTGGGGCAGATAAGTCCGGAACCAATTATTGCCACAGAGCCACAAAGACACAGAGAATTTTTTAAAACATACTCTGTGACACTGTGACACTGTGGCTAAATTCTTTTGCCATTTTGCGCAGAATTTAACTTCCAAGATTCTAACCAGAATGGAAAACAATGGGGGAATCCATGAAAAAAGCGATCCGTTTACAAATGGTCATGATGGGGTGTATCGTTTCACTGTTGAGTGGCTGTGCCGAAGAAGAAAAAGCGACGGCCAGCATAAAAGTGGACCAGACACAGGTAGTTTCAGGAGAATCTCTGATCTTTGACGCACAAGACGCGATTTTTGATGAGATCGAATGGTATCAGGATGACCAGAAGATTCCAGATTGTCAGAACAGCGATCAATGCCAGATCACGTTCTACTACGACCAACTCACCGCCACAGAGGAAACCTCCTCCAACGGTCTGCAAAAACAGTCCAGTGTGAAAATCAAGGTCAAGAAGGCCAAAGCATCCGGGGATATTCCGCTATTAGGCGATTTGATGAATCCTTCACAAGATTCCTCGGATGAGGGCACCTTGACCCTCCTCGTCTCACCGGCAGAGGAATTATCCACGACCGTGGCAACGGACGAGACCACCAACAGTTCCGACAGTTCAAGTTCCAGCACGACAACCACCACGACAGCGGACACCACTACTTCTTCGTCAACCACGACAGCGGACACCACCGTTCCATCCAGTCAATCTGTTTCGATCAACAATGGAGCCTCATCAACGACGAACACCGCCGTTACCTTGACGTTGTCAGCGAAAGATAATGTGGGAGTGACAGGCTATTATGCTTCGGAAAGTTCAACTCCCACCCCATCCCAGTCTGTGGCAGGGTGGACTGCGGTGACCGCGACCGCCAATTATTCGGCTACAGTGAATTTTACGCTGAGCAGTGCCAGTGGCGTGGGAAGTTATACCCGCACAGTGTATGTGTGGTTCAAGGATGCGGCGGGAAATGTATCAACCTCAGCCAGTGCCACCATTCAACTGGTCATCGCGGAGACCACCGTTCCTGCCAGTCCCGCTATTGTCCTCAACAAGGTCGGTACAGGTTCCGGAGCCTATGGCACATCGTTCAGCACAATAGCTCTTTCTTTGTCTGCTACGGACAATGTGGGTGTCACCGCCTGGTACGCTTCAGAAACAGCGACAACCCCGGCGGCGACAGACGGGGCGTGGACCAGTGTGACGGCGGCAACCAGTTATTCCGGAACCGGCGGTTTTGTGCTGAGTGCAGGCAATGCCACCAAAACCGTTTATGCCTAGTTCAAGGACGCGGCGGGAAATATTTCTGCGTCAGCGAATGACACCATCGTGTATCAGACGGTCTCAGCGTTGACACTACCTGATACCGGACAAACGACTTCATACACCAGCACTTTCGGTGAAGACCATGATTACACACTCCGTGCACCGTCTTACACCAACAATGGCAGTACGATCACGGACAATATCACCGGACTGGTGTGGCAGAAGGAAGATGACAACAATATCTACCCCTGGGGCGGCGCGGTAACGTATTGTGATAATCTGACGCTGGGCAGTCAATCGGACTGGCGCTTGCCCACCCGCCGGGAACTGATGAGCATCGTGGATTATGGAGTGTTCAATCCAGGCATCAACAGTACGTATTTCCCGAACACGAATTCCTCGTCGTATTGGTCTTCGTCGTCGAACGCCAACAATTCGAGCGAAGCATGGCGCGTATACTTCGACTTCGGCAACGTGAGCTCCACCCTTAAGTTCTTTAGCTACAATGTCCGGTGCGTTCGTGGAGGGTGAGACGGTGATTTGGTAATTTGGTGATTTGTTCCACAGGCAGTGGAGTGGCGGGAACAAGGTTTGAGGAGTAGTCTCGTTGTTATGAGACAGGGGAATCCCGCCGTCAGGCTGGCTTTATTTTTTTGTCAGCGGAACGCCGGTAGCGTCGGGTTACGTCCCGACGTTTTGTGGAATGATCCCATGCCAGAGCGAACGCCGGTAGCGTCGGGTTACGTCCCGACGTTTTGTGGAATGATCTCCTGCCAGAGCGAACGCCGGTAGCGTCGGGTTACGTCCCGACGTTTTGTGGAATGGCAGTGGGACGTAACCCACTGCTACCGTTTTCGTTCTGACTGATTCATGTTACGTGTACAATACCAACTATGTGCGGTGCGTTGGTGGAGGAAAGTGATCCGGCTGGAACTCTATAAACAGAAAGCCCACCAGCAAGGGCTGAATTATATCGTCGTAGCGAAAGACGGTTATTATCTGAAGAATCTGAAAAAACGAACGGTCACGGAAATAGTCACCTTTATCACAACGGAGAAGCTATGAAAGCAATCATTCAAGGACTCATGTTATGCGGATGGATCTTCATTCAGGGCTGGAATGTTCACGCCGCCATCCCCTACACGGACAACGGGAACGGCACGGTGACTGACAGTTGGACTCAACTGGTGTGGCAAAAGGAAGATGATGACACCACCCGCACGTGGGAACAGGCGTTGACCTATTGTGAAGCACTGGTGCTGGGCGGACAGAACGACTGGCGCCTGCCCAACATCCGTGAACTGGAATCCCTTGTGGATGCCGCCACCTATTCCCCGGCAATCAACAGCACGTATTTCCCGAATACGAATTCCTCGAACTATTGGTCTTCGTCGTCGAATGCCAACTATTCGAGTGACGCGTGGATGGTGCTCTTCATCGGCGGCTCCGTGGGCTACGGCAATAAGTCCGGTACCTACTATGTCCGGTGCGTTCGTGGAGGATCGTGAGTCGGTGCTTTGGTGCTTGGGTGATTTGTTCCACAGGTCGAGGATGTGGGTTGTCGTGAGTGCGGGAGAGGGTCGGAATTCAGAGACAGGGAACCGCCCGTCAGGGCGGTCGAAATCTGACTGAACATGAAACATGTCGCTAAACTTTCGAGACAGGAAAAAATCCAGGGGCTTGATCTGATTTACGGCTACACCAAACCATTATTTTTGATTACTCCCTATGAAGTGAGTGAGTTATGAAACCGAATGAAATGCCAACGGCCTTAAAGGAGGTTTGCCCAGGCTTCCTTCAGACATTCCCTCACGGGTTTGCCCTTGCCATCGGCTAGAAGTTTATGACATACATCCTGTTAGGAAGAGGTTTGTTTTCTCGGTTTGCCGCCTGGTTTTCCGGCGGTTCCACACTATTTCTTCCATGAGAAATGGTGCCAGTGGCTACTCTTCAGGGGACTTTCACCCCATCGTACACAAGTAAATTGAAAGTATTTTTTGACCACCGCAATTTTTTCAAAAGATCTTGCAAAGTTGTTTGTTCATTACTTTTTCAAGGTTCAACAGAGTGGTCAAAAAAACTCTCATTCATGGCGTTGGACTTGTGGCCTTTGTAACCTTAAGAAGCCGTATAATAGTCTGAATTTTTAAATTTTGTTGAGACGATGAAACAAAAAGAGTTAATTCAACACGTGAAACAAGCTATTTTTGAAGTAGAACCTAATGCCGAAGTGATTCTGTATGGTTCACGTTCGCGTGGTGATTTTAACAATGATTCGGATTGGGATTTTCTAATTTTAGTAGACCGAGTGGTCTCTGATAAGCAGGTTGATTGTATCAGACATCGTCTATATGAAATCGAGTGGCAAGCGGGAGAAGTTATTTCCTCCATTATACGAAGTCGCCAAGAGTGGAATAGCCCCCTGTACCAAGTGATGCCCTTACATCAGCGTATTGAACAGGAAGGAATCAAAGTGTGACAGAATCCATTAAAGACTTGGTAAATTATCGTTTGACACGTTCTGAGGAGACTTTGGAAGAAGCTAGAATTTTAGCCAATGTCGGACACTGGAACGCCTGTGTTAATCGTCTCTACTATGCTTGTTTCTATGCGGTATCCGCTCTATTAATTCTGGATAATCTTTCTTGTTGTGGTCTAATAACTTTGGAGTATGCATATTCCCGATCCTCTGCTAAAGTGAAGAAAAAGGAGGTGGATTTTCTGGATTCCAGGGTTTTCGCCCGGAATGATACTGTGGAGTGATTGTCATGCCGGACTTGATCCGGCATCCAGGGGAGCCAAAACTAACGTTTTCTGTCTGGGATTGGTTTAATCACATAACTTACTGTAATTAGATCACTTGTTAAGTACAGACCCAAATTCACTCACGGGTATTGTGCTACGCCCGGAATGACAAAATTCCAGATTTCACCCATCCCGGGTATAAACCAACGAAATCCTGAAACCGGTCATTCAAAACCGACATCATCCTACAGAAAGGAACGACATGATAGAATCCATAGAATATCCTTTTCCCCTCGGCAAGGAATCAGAGTATCCTCTCGGCAGGGAAGTCTGGTACAGCCACATGGAGTATCATAACGAACATACAGGAATTCGGGGATATCCGTATTATCTGGTCACCCAACAGGAAGACTATTCCGCAACCAGGCAACCCATCATGTATTATTTGTGGAAACTGGAAATGCGGGAGCATGAGAAACGTATGTATCGAATCATAGAAACCAGTACCGATTCCAGTTGGATTTGTGACAAGGGAGTGGAACTGGAGCGAATTGTTAAAGAGGAATATCGCAAGGCGCATCCGCACTGGTACAGTGGATGGAGGTGAAGCAATTCCCGGCTGAATCTGAGAGGGACTTTCCAAAGCAGGTCATAAAGGGCAGTGAAGGCCGAATCAGATCAAGCCGGTCAGTGACAACACTTTGAAGGAAATGGCAGAAAGCGGGAGCACGAAGTCCACAGCGCCTTTCTGGATCGCGATTTTGGGCATACCAAACACCACGCAACTTTTTTCATCCTGCGCAATCGTCTGTGCGCCTGCCTGCTTCATTTCGAGCAATCCCTGAGCGCCATCATTTCCCATTCCGGTCATGATAATTCCCAACGCCTGTTTTCCAACGACAGAGGCCACTGAATGAAACAACACATCCACCGAGGGGCGATGTCTGTTGACAGGTTCGCCTTCATGCAACTCAACCATGAACAGTCCATTGCCCACGGTCTTGAGCACCATGTGTTGATCACCCGGAGCGAGAAGCACATGCCCGGATCGCAGTATGTCGCCAGTGACAGCTTCCTTGACAGACAGTGCTGTCTGATCATTGAGCATGGCGGCGAAGGATCGGGTAAATCCCGGTGGCATGTGCTGAACAATCACTATTGGCGGAATCCCGGGAGGAAGCGCTTTCAAAACTTCCATCAAGGCTTCAGTTCCGCCGGTGGAGGCACCGAAGGCGATTACCTGGTATGGAGTGGACGACCGGGAAACGGACATTTCCGTTTGTTTCCTGCTCACTGCTGACGCAGGTGTTTCCGGACGGGTTCGAACTGTTTTGACGGGAGGCGCGGTTTTGACAGCCTGTATGATTTCAGCAGACAATTCCTGAAGCTGGTGCCTCAAATCCGCTTTGGGTTTGGCAATGACAGACACCGCTCCCAGTTTGAGTGCCGCAACGGAGGCTGGCGCGTCTTTCTGGCCCAAGGTGCTCACCACCACCACCGGCAAGGGTTGGGTTTTCATCAATCGTTCCAGAAAAACCAGCCCATCCATTTCCTGCATTTTCAGTTCGAGGATCAATACCTGCGGATTCAACGTGCGGATCTTGTTCAACGCGATATGCGCGTCCGAGGCGGTTCCAACCACTTCAATGTCAGGATCTGATGCCAGGATCTGGCTCAAAACCTGCCTTGCCAGTGCTGAATCGTCAATGATCAGAACCTTGATGGTCACGAAAACTCCTGTGAGATCTTATGATTAAAAAAAATCGGATTTCTGAAAAATATTGTATTTCAACCGGATGAAGCCCTGAAGGCCTTGCAACGATTCTGAATGACCAAGGCATAAATAACCTCCGGGAGCCAGCATGTTCTGAAAACGTTGTGTCAGCATTCCCTGGGTTTCCTTGTTAAAATAAATCAGCACATTACGGCAGAAAATCAGATCAAACAGTGTTTTGACCGGATATTCAGGTGCCAGGAAATTAATGATGCGAAACTGAATCAGTGCCCTGAGACTGTCATCGACACGATAGACAATTTCGCCATGTCTTCGGCCTTTCTGAAAATATTTTTCCACATACAAGTTCGGGAGTTTCGACACATCGTCTTCAGTATAAAACCCTTCTTCGGCTTTTTGTAACGCAGAGGTGCTGACATCAGATGCCAGAATGCGAGTGTCCCATTCTTTCATTCGGCGAGATCCCAAATTTTCCAGGGTCAGCATCGCCAGTGTGTAAGCCTCTTCCCCAGTGGAACATCCCGCGCTCCAGATTCTTAATTTCCGTCCTGCTGGCGGATTCTCGATTATCGCGGGAAAAAAATCCTGTATCAAAAAATCAAATTGGTGATTTTCTCTGAAAAATTCAGTGGTATTGGTTGTCACCGCATTGATCATTTGCTGATATTCAGCAACGTTTTGCTTCAGATAGTCGATGTACTGGCTGAAACTCTGGAGACCGAGTGTCAATAATCTGCGCCGCAAGCGGGTATATGCCAGATCGACTTTTGTCGTATCCCACTGAATTCCAATCTGTTTAAAAACCAGGATGCGGAGTTGCTCAAATTCTTCGGCTGTCGGGCGTTTGATATCTTCAGGAAACAGAGCAGAATGGTGAGTCATCCCTTGCCTTGTAATGCGGGTTAGTCAGTGAAATCTTTAGTCAAAATCAGGCAGATCGTCTTCCGGCTTTTGTTTGCCCGCTTCCAAAGCTGTCAGCAACGGTCTTGAAACCTGGGCTGTTAACTGATTTTGTGTCAGGTCAGGATGTTCTTCGCTCACTCTGAAACCGCTGATAATGGCCATGAGTTCCCGTGCCTGATCGGCCATCACCTGACTGCTGGTGGTCGACTGTTCCACCAGTGACGCATTTTGCTGGGTGATCGAATCCATATCGACGACCGCACTGCGGATCTGCCTGATTCCTTCGGCCTGTTCTGTGGATGAAATGCTGATATTTTCCACCAGATCGGAAACCTCAGTCACGACATCAATGATCTGTCTCAGACTGGTTTCCATCTGTGCGGCAAGGTCTCTGAGCATGGTGTGGGACTGTGTCTGAAAATCATTGAGGGTATTTTCTGCGTTCTGACTCATTTCCTGAACAGACTGGTTAGCGTATTCCATGAGTTTGTTGCCATTGGCAATGAATTCCATGCTGTTTTCAATCAGTAATCCGATTTCTGACGCCGCTTTGGCGGAACGGTGCGCCAGTTTTCTCACTTCAGCCGCGACTACCGCAAAACCGCGTCCGTGTTCACCCGCACGGGCGGCTTCTACGGAGGCGTTCAACGCCAGTAAATTGGTTTGAAAGGCGATATCATTGATGACCGTCGTGATGGTGGAGATTTTTTTTGAACTGTTGGCAATATCCTTCATGGCCGCGACGGACTCGCCATTGATCATTTCCACGGTCTGAAAAAATTGTTGATTGCTCTGTTTCACCATTTCAAGAGTCTGGTTGCTTTGTTCAATGGTATTTCCGACTTGCCGGGTCAGTTGCTCTGATCCTGTCTGTGCGATCCGTTTGGCGTTTTTACTGATATCGTTCACATGAATCGCGTTATCCGCATTGCTTTGAATGGTGGAGGTCATTTCTTCGATCGCCGCGGCGGTTTCAGCCAGTGATGCGGCCTGTTTGTGTGTTCGCTGGGCAAAGTCCTCATTTCCTGCGGCAAGTTCCTGGGAAGAAAGAGAAATCTGGGTGGCGCTTTCCTTGACCTGGACAATCATTTTTGAAAAATTACTGATCATTTTTTTCATGGCTTTCAACAACCAGCCTGTTTCATCCGCGATTTGCCGTTCCAGTTTCTGCTGGTCACCCTCTGTAAGCACCAGATTGCCCTGGGCGATTTCATCCACAACATGCACCGCGATAGTGATGTTTCCTACAAGTTGCCGGGTCAACACATAAATCACACAGAAACTGATCAGGAACGCCAGCAGGGCAAACAGGACCAGGCCTTGAATAATATCCTTCACATGCTGATTCAGGAATTGGGATTTTTCTGATTTCTGATCCTGGATGGCCTGTGTCGAAAACGAAGTACCAAGGGCCCAGCCCCAAGGTTCAAAATGCCGGATATATCCCAGACGTTTCTGGTAGACATCCTTATTGTCGGGATCACTCCATTCAAAGGGCATGAATGTTTCCTTATAGCGTCCCAGAAGCAGGTTGATGGAGGGAAACAACGGTTTTTCCAAGGTTTCCTGATTGCCGGAAACCAGGATCTCACCTTTCCGGGAGCCTGAAGCAAAGCGGAGTTCGGCAAGATCCCCGGTTTTCCACTGAGCCATGTCGGGATGCACCAGCATGGTGGTTTTTTCAGGATGTTCGCCATCATACGTGTGAACCCAGAGGTAGCCGTCATGGTTTTTACCATATCTGAAATTAAGGAGCATGTGCAGTAGTTCCTGCTGAACCTGTGACTCTTCGGCTTCCACATAGGCACCTGTTCCCAAAACCCAGCCCCAGGGCTTAAACAACCGGACATAAGCGATTTTTGGCTGTTGTTCCATCAATCCTTCCGTGGTGGGGCGATACCAGTCATAGCCCACAAAGCCTTCGCCATTTCTTGCCACCTCACGGTTCATCTGAACCACAAACGGCACCTTATCTTCCTGCCCTGTGGCGAAAATCGTCTGCCCTTTACGTTCTCCGGAGGAATAGCGCAGGATCGAAATATCTGAGCCTTCCAGTTGTGTGGATACGGGGTGCATGAGCATCATGGGCACATCGATGTTTGCCTGATCAAAAGAATGGATCCAGATGTAATCGTCGCCTGTATTTCCAGTCCGGAAATTCCGGATTAATTCCACCATTTCCTGTTTGAGTTGTTTGACCGATTGCTCAGGTGTTTTGCTGTTTAAGGCCTGACGATAGCTCGACTCCAGCAAATTGAAAACCAGGTCCATTTTGAGTCTGAGACGTTTTTGAACGACCAGTACCAGATGTTCCTGATCATGCACATCATTATAAGTGTTCTGCACCGTAGCATACGCCAGTCCAACCACATCTTTCATCTGTTGCTGTTGAAGCACCAGGGCTTCATCAACCGCCAGGCGCGTTTGCTGTTCCGCACTGATTTTAGTCAGATGCACCACATAAATCCCGATAAACATCGTGGTGAATACAACGGCCATTACTCCGAGCATCATGATTTTGAAATGAAGACTGTTTCTCAGATTCAATATTTTATGGGTCCGGTGTTGTGACACGTTGCCTCCTGAAAAGATAAAATGCTGTGATGGATGAGATCATCCTGTTCTGCCTAAATTCTCTATTTTGAGAATGATAAAAATGGAAAAATTAAAGGGAAATCAATCCCAGTTCTTCTTCTGACATGATGCCTTCAATGTCGATGAGGATCATCAGGTTGTCCTTGATCTGTGCCATTCCCTGAAGAAACCGGACATCAATCGTTTCTGAAAAGGCTGGTGGCGGTTGAATGTTCGCTGACGACAGGAATGTCACATCTGAAACAGCATCAACGATAACGCCCATTAGTTTTTGCCCCACCTGGACCACAATAATGATGGTGTATTTGGTATAGGGCCGCTCGGGAAATCCAAATTTTTTTCCAAGATCAACCACAGGCACAATAACGCCTCTCAGATTGATCACACCACAGATGAAGGCCGGCACATTGGGAATTTGCGTGATTCGGGTGAAGTTGATGATTTCCATGACTTTGAGAATATCAATCCCATACGTTTCATTCATCAGGGAAAACACCAGCACCTGGGTGCCATCTTCACCATAATGCAGGTCCAGATCAATATCCTCGTAATTGTCCAGCAGATTCCACTGCGCCAGTTCTTCGTTGATGTCTGATGTCATAATTGAAATTATCCTGCTAAAGAAACAGATGATGCCGTAACAGATGGAGTCGATGACGGATTCCATGCCATTCGTATGACTCCCGGAACATCAATGATCAGGGAAACCTGCCCATCGCCCAAAATCGTTGCGCCGGCAATTCCCGGGACGCGCGCAAAATTCTCTTCAAGGTTTTTGATGACAATCTGCTGTTGATCAATCAGTTGATCCACCATCATGCAGATTTTCTGTCCATGATCCTGTACCACGACCAGCATTGCTGCTTCGGGGTTGTTGTATTTTGAGGGCAAATGGAACAGTTCACTCATCCGTACCAGTGGAATGTATTCACCTCGCACCTCAATGAGCAGATGTTTCTGCTGTACCGTTTTTATTTGTGACGGCAAGGGACGCAACGATTCAACAATGGCTATCAACGGGATGGCAAACAACATTTCACCAATGGAAACCAGCATGCCATCAGTAATGGCCAGAGTCAGTGGCAGTTTAATCCTGAAACAGGTTCCACGACCGGGCCAACTCTGAATTTCAAGACGCCCCCTGAGCCGTTCAATATCTTTTTGAACAGCGTCCATGCCGACACCTCTTCCTGAAACATCTGTCACATTTGTTGCAGTGCTGAAACCCGGCTTACAAATAATCGCGTAAATTTCTTCGTCCTGAAGTTTATCATTGGGGTTGATGATCCCCAGATCAAGAGCCTTTTTCAGGATTTTTTCCTGATTCAATCCCTGTCCATCGTCGCTCACCTCAATCCAGATATAGCCATCCCGGTGGCTTGCCTTCAGTGAGATGGTTCCTTCCGGCGGTTTACCACGAGACTGCCGAACTGCCGGGGCTTCGATGCCATGATCCATGGAATTCCGGACCAGATGTTTCAGGGAACCGCTGATTTGTTCGGTGATGGTCTTGTCAATTTCCGTGTGTTCTCCGTCCATCTTGAGGACAATGCGTTTGCCTGATTTGGCTGAAAAATCACGAATCAATCGCTGAAGCGGCTGAAAGACGTGAACGATGGGAACCATTCTCAGTAGCAGTACATGATCCTGCATTTCTCTGACATTCCGGTCATTATCGTCCAGAACCTGTAACAATTGATCCGCCATTTCCTGGTGCAACGGCTCAACCTGTTCATGAAATTGAAACAAGCGGGATTGATTGATCACAGATTCGCCCACCAGATTGATGAGTTTATCCAGTTTGGTGATGTCCACCCTTAAAAAGCGGGAGCTGTTTTTTTCGTCGTGCGTTGAATTTTTTTCTGGCAAAACTTTATGCTCTTTTGATTCTTTGGGGGGGATCTCCCCGGAGGCCTCAATATTTCGAGTTTTTCCGCTGGTGAGACTGCCAGTGGAACGTTCAATGACTTTCTGGTTGTCCGGTTCCACAGGAGTCCGGGATGCGGTCAAGACCACCGACTGTCCCTCCAGAATGAGTTTGATGGCGTCATCCATGGCTTCAGGCGCAATGGTGGTTTCAAGTTTCACATGCCACCAGAGATATAATAATTCAGGATTCAACTGCTCCAGCGAGGGAACTGCTGAAATATGAGGAATCACTGTCAACTCTCCCAAATCCGCCAGATCCCGAAAAACGACCAGAGGCTCCAATCCGTTGCGCAAACTATCCTGATTCAGTTTCAACTCAATCAACCATGAGTGTCCTGTGCCTCCAACCGCAGGGGTTTCGGGTGTCGGTTGTTTCTCAGCAAAAACCGGGCTTGAGGACGCTGTTTCCCTGTCGTTCAGCAAACAGGCCTGAACCTGACTTTGAAGCTCTTGAATTCTTGCGGGAACTGTTGGCGTTATACCCGTTTTTCTAAGGATATTGAAACCATCCAGCGCCTCCAGAAGCAAACCGATCAAGGTGGCGTCAACCGGAATTACAGCGGCCCGGACCTGTACCAGCAGATTTTCCAGCGCATGAGCGAATTCGGCCAGTCCGGTCCATCGGCACATACCCGCCCCACCCTTGATGGTATGCACACCCCGAAATATTTTATGAATCAAGGCCATGGGATCCTCTGTGGATTCCATGGCAAGAATATCCGCTTCAATCTGTTCCAGCAGATCGTCAAGCTCTTCATAAAATATTTGCAGAATTTCCTGGTCGTTCATGTATTGCTTTCCGGTTGGGTGATGAAAATTTCCGACATGCTCCATTCTCTTCAAAACAGAGAATTATTTGAATGTCAACTGAATGGCTCCATTCCAATCAGAATCGGGGGGATTCGTTTGATATTCGTCACAGCGTCTCCGCATCAAACCGGAGGGTACGTCCTCTGGCAGGAGGTTCATGCAGTTTTCAAATTTCATAGCCGCAGTCGACCAGTCACGCTGTTGAAACAACTCAATTCCTTCATGATAAATTGGCGCCATCCGCTGTTTTTTATCACGTAGAGGTTCCGGATCACTTTCAAAAATTTCATACATGGCAATTGCTTCCGTCTTTCCCTTGACGGTCACCAGATCCAGTTTCCGGTATGCCGGATGATAATCTGGAGGAAGTTTACTGATCACTGAATCAGACGTGATGATGGGGCAGCCATAATGTTTGGTCAGATTTTCCAGACGGGCGGCCACATTCACCGCATCACCAATGGCGGTGGAATCCATGCGTGTATCATTACCCAGTGTCCCGATCATGACCTGACCGACATGCAGGCCGATGCCGATGCGGATAGGCGGATAACTGTGGCGTTGGCGGTGAAGGTTATATTCCCGTAAGGATTCCTGCATGGCGATGGCAGACAGCAAGCTGTTGCGTACCTGTTCCTGCTGGTTTTTCTGGTCAAACAGGGCCATGATCGCGTCTCCCATAAATTTATCGACAAACCCGCCATTCCGTTCAATGCAGGGAAGCATGCGTGAAATATAGGAATTGAGAAAACGGAACACCTCCATGGGCTTCATGGCTTCAGACAGATTGGTGAAAGAACGGATATCGCTGAATAAAATAGTCAGGGTTTCGTGAACCACATCACTGAAGTCAAGCGAACCCACACCATTCTGGGCAATCCGCTGAAGAAACTGGCGGGGAACAAATTTTTCAAAAACCCGGCTCATCGCGGCAAAGGCTTCTGTTTCGGCAAGTTTGATTTTTGTGGTTTTGAGCTGTTGAAAAGCTTCCTGCTGGGCGGCAATTGCCTGATTGAGTTCAGCATTTTTTGACCTCAGCAATTCTTCTGTTTTTTTGATCCGTGCCAGTATCTTGATCCGTGCCAGCAATTCCTTTGGATCAAAAGGTTTCGGCAGATAGTCATCCGCTTGAAGTTCTTCCAGGCCTTTGACCAGTTCCTTCTGGTCGCTTTGTGCTGTCAAAAACAGCACTGGAATGTGCCGCCACAGTTCATCTGCTTTGAGAATACGTATGCTTTCATCCCCTGAAAGATGAGGCATGTTCCGGTCGAGCAGGATCACATCCGGAATATCCTCTCGTGAAATGGCACACAGCCACTTGAGTGCCTTAAATCCATTTTCCGCCTCATTGATTTTAAATGGAGTGCCGGAGTGTTCCAGGATTGTTTTCACAGTGGTTCTGACGGTTATGGAATCATCCACAATCAGGATTTTGACGCAATCATCCATGAAGCCCCTGTTCACCCAAAAAAGTATCCAGGCCCAACGCCTCCATAGCCAGGCGAAAGGCGTCGCTCATGGGCAGGACCAGGAGTTCTTTTCCCCTATTCCGTGCGGTGATTCTGGCAGACACCATGACTTGCAGAATTGCGGTGTCCACTTCATTGAGCATTGCGGTGTCCACAACGATACAATCGAGTTTGGACCCCAGCGCATGCCGCAATTCGGAGGCCAGCAGTGGGGCATCAGACAGTGTGGCTGTTCCTTCCATCACAAAACCGTCCGGGGTGGCATTCAATCGCATGATTTATTCTCAATAAGTTTTCTGAAGTTGTTTTCATGGCCTAACTTAACTTGTCAGTGACAAATCCCGTTCAGTTTGGCAAGCAGGAATTGAGAATGGCGACCCTCGACATTATTTCAGGAAATTCCTGCCGGACAAAAACAATCTCCCTCACCGCATCAATCCATTTTTTAAGCTTGATTATCGATATTGTCTTTTACAAGGAATAGACAGTAGCATTCATTTTTTATTATAATTTACACATCATGACAGGAGAGAGGCATGGTATCGTTGATCATTAAAATGGTGGTTTTTATCGGGATCGTGATTGGACTGGGGATCTGGATCGAGCCGCATGTGGCTGTTTCAGGATGGATCCGATATCTGGGATCGTTCGGTGCAACGATCCTGCTGTTTTATCTGTATGGAAAAATCAGTAGCATCTTTATCAAGCAGAAACCGGCATTTCATTCCAGTGAGGCTTCAGCAATCCCTGAGATTGAAGCCCCTTCACAGGCCGAAACCGAAACCACCATGGTTGAGTCTGTTGAAGCTGGCGACACCCCACCGCAACCGCCTAAAAAAACCAGGATGCCCACAATTTATTACATCACGCCACTCCCAACCGATATTGCGGAACAGATTCTGATCGCGCTGGATCACATTCGTCAGAATCCGCGTGAAAAGATCAACACGGATGAATTGCTGGATGCCATCATGGATGTGACCGAGAGTTCCGTGGGCGAAATCGTGATCATGATCACAGACCTGATCCATGCCAGCAACATTGCCCGTAAATTGTTGAGTTCAGGAATTGGAACCATTTTGAGCATCACCCGTAAAACCGGCAAAAAAGTATTCAAGGATCTTTCCCATGAGCAATTGATGCTGATTGTTCGCTGGGCGGAAGACATTCTTAAAGTCGCAGACATGGATTTTGACGCGGTTCTGCCCATCAAACTCAATGCCAGCTATATGTCGGCCATGCCGCTGGATCGTCAGTTGTCCAATAAATCCATTGAACTGCTGCAGGCGATTCTGGAAAATCCGATTGAGGGGTATTATTCAAAAGTAACGGTGGATGTGGCCATGCGGATCGTTGAGGAAGTGTGCCAGTTTTACGTGATAAAGCCGACTGAAATGATGGGTGTTGGCGCCTTTGCCAGAAAGATCATTGACTTCGCGATTGGCATCAGTCTCAAGGTTTCACGACCGGCACTTGAAAAAATCTTTGATAGCATGGCCAAAGATGACATGCTGGTGGCCGCCAACGCTTACAAAAATCTGATCCGCCCGCTTGAAGTGGAGATCAACGCGGAAGATGATGAACGGGTCATGGCTGATTTTGTCGCACCGTCCGTGGATGAGGCCCCTGCAAAAGATGGCGCCGTAGCAACCGATTCGTCACGTTCAGTGGTCATTGCGGAAAACAGTGTCATTGGTATTAAAAATGATCAAATGCTGGATACGTTTGTGGATATCACCAAAGCTTTTGTCATGCATTACCTGAATGCCGGACTGGGCATGGTTCAGGCTGGCGGACTTGTCGATGGACTGGTACGGCAGGCGGCTAACACCAGCATTGAAATCATGCGCCGAACCATCAAACGTCTGCTGTCAGTTCGTGAAATCACCCAGGAACAATTGGCGGACATGATTGCCTGGGGTGAAAAAGTGTTACGGCCAAACAGCTCGGATTTTGTGAGGGCGTTGCCTTATTCCAAAGAACAGGCACAACAGATTTTTGATTTGGTCAATGCCATTCGCAATGATCCGAAACCCGGAAAACACACGGATGAAATCATCAATTTATCCGTCATGCTGACCAGGGTTTCAGCCACTTTTTACATCAATGACCCGATGAAAAAAAATAAAATCACACCCATTGGCCAGGGGATTGTCAATATGGGGGTTGGGGCATCCATTCAATTGTTACGCACAACCGGCCGCATGATTGTCAATAAAATGGACAAGGATAATCTACTTCTGGTCGCGGATCGTGCAGAAAACTTTTTTCAACCACTGCAACCCCGGTGAGTGGTGCTGAACAAAACAAATTGGATCAAGAGGCCCGGATAAAAAATCGGAATTTATTGGGTGGATGTAGAGACGGGTTTCAAACCCGTCTCTATGGTGGGCAGAATCATTCTCCGGTGAGTGGCGGGATATAATGAAACAAGGCCTTGTCGTTTGGTGGTAAAACCGTTACAGCTACGTATGTCGTCAATCTTGAACTAATTCCAACCTCAAAGAGCAATATGCTGGCATTCGACACTCACCACTATATCAAAAGCCTCATGGCGGTCGGCGTTTCCATGGAACAGGCCGAGGTCCAGGCCGATACCCTCAAAACCATCCTGATGCATGACGCGGTCACCAAACCTGATCTGGAACTGGCCAAAACCGAACTCCAGCGCGACATTAAAGAACTCGACGCCAGGATCGAAACCACCAGGCTCGAACTCCAACATGACCTCAAGGAACTGGAACTGAGGCTCTCTTCTGAAACCCACCTCCTCAAATGGATGACAGGCCTCATGCTCGGTGGTGTCATTGCGCTGATCGTCAGAACTTTTTTTCCGTTTTGAGGAATCTTTTCAAAATTTGGCGCCTTTCAAATCACGTTTGACAGTTTATCATAGCAAAAGATTCAGGTATGCATGAACCCATGAGGAATCATAAATCTGGAAAAATATGACAAAATTTATCAAGGAAACCCTGCCCCTCCATCATACCGCGTCTGGATGCCGGTATGACCTGGATGTATGGCGTTATTCTCCACCCCGGGCGACCCGGACTGTTTATCTTCAGGGGGGGATCCACGGCATTGAAATCACTGGAATCCCGGTGCTTTATGAATTCATGGAAGTGATAGAACAGCATCAACTTCCCGACCGGTTTATTTGTGTGCCACAGGCGAACCCGATGGGGCTGGACAGCCAGATGATGGCGGTGCAAACCGGTTACAACAATCTGCACACCAATCCACAAAATTGTCTGAACTGGAACCGCATCACCAACCTGGGTGAGCATGCCGGGATTGAAGGCTACTGGATTCAGCAGCTTCTGCGTCTGGCCGAGGAAGCGGAGGTGGTTCTTGATCTGCACACGGCAGGTGCCGAAGCGTTGCCGCATGTGTATAGCCATGCCAGCCAGATTGCCACTGTGACCGGCTTGGGAATTCCGCACATTCTGTCCTGGACCGGTATTTCTACCAGTTTTTCAGATACCTGTTTCCAGAGAGGAAAGACAGCCACCACTTTTGAACTGTCTGCCAGCCGGAAAGTGGAAATGTCATGGGTGAGCCGCAGTGTGGATTATCTGAAACGTTATTTTGGTTTGTTGCCTCCTATTGAGGGTTCCCGCATCTGGATTGTTGAGAAACAATATAAAAGTCTCTATTCCCCGTTTCATGGTGTTTTATGCTGGCTTCGTGAAACAGGAGACGAAATTTGTCAGGGCGAGCCACTGGCTTTTGTGTATTCACGGGACGGAAAACAAACATTGATTTCTCCGTACAACGGTGTGTTGTTGATCAAATACCCGATCCATGCGCCTTATGAACGTCAGGAGGTTGCCAAAATACTGGTTGCGGAATGAATTAAGATTTTTCTGAAACACGATATTTATTTCAGATTTTGAACGTTCCTTAATGTTTCCAGTGATGGTGTGAAAAACATGGCACCAGTGACAGGTGTAGTGTAATTCATCAGATGATCGGTCAAGCCATCGCCACTGGTTCCAAACATGTTGGACAACATTTTATCGACAATGGTGAGATCTTTGGTGTAGGCCAGAAAAAACAGGCCTTTCTCTCCGGAAAGAGAATAATAAGGCAAACTGTGCCGGACAATTTGCAATTCGTCTCCTTCTTCCTCAATAACCACACGACTGATATGCGAAGTTGGTGGTTTCACATCCTCAGCAAGTTCCACAGAATCCGGTTTGGTGCGACCAATGATATTTTCCTGTTCGCCTTGTGAGAGCTTGTTCCAGGATGTCATTTTATGAACAAAGCGTTGTGAAAATACATAACTTCCCCCGGCAAATTCCGGATCCTCCTCACCAATCAATGCGGCTTCCGCACGTTCATCGCCTTGGGGATTTTCGGTTCCATCAATAAAACCGGTCAGATCCCGTGAATCCAGATATTGTTTTGCCTGCACGTCTTCAACAACCGAGACCTGACTTCCCAGTTGTTCGAGGAGCGGTTGCAGAAGTTCATAATTCAAATCCGGACGGCTTGAATGAACATGAAACAGAATGTCTCCTCCAGTAGCGGGTATCTGTTGCTGACTGCCGGATATTGTCTGGAATGTTTTTAATTGTAACGGACGTTTTTG
Organism: SAR324 cluster bacterium; assembly: GCA_015232315.1. Classification (NCBI taxonomy): domain Bacteria; class Deltaproteobacteria; species SAR324 cluster bacterium. The sequence goes on from JADFZZ010000038.1 coordinate 41,770, forward strand.
CGGCGAAATCAAATTCCAGAAAGTTGCGCCAAAACTAATGGTTCCGCATAAATTCGCGGAGGTGTCCATTTGGCTGATCGCGGTCAACAGTTCAGGAAACTTTGAACAGATCCTGAATACCTGTTGAGCCTGTGTCTGTGGGTTTTGCACATTCAAAACCACAAAGAGTCCATGTTTTCCTGCTTCGGGAGTAATACCAGTTTGAGGAGTCATTGTTTCTCCTTATTTTCGAAGTTCATAAAAGTTGTGTGAATCCATCTGAATGATGGCCTGTTTCTTCGCATACAATAAATTATGTTTTCAAACAAGGTGTCTTTTCAACGAATCAGAATTAACACCATTTCATACGAAGGAGTGATGATGAATACGCAGACAAACGCTTTCTCCGGCAGTCCATGTTTCTCGTGAATGAACACGGCAATGAGCACTTGCGCCTCCTGCTGTTTTTAACCAGAGCCACTGCTGACTGCCGTGAAATTCAACCTTCTCAATCAATACCGTGCCTGAAAGGGCGTCAGAACATTTTTCAACCGTAATATCCTCGGGACGTATCATGATTTGTTTTCCGCTTTCCCGATACTCAAAAACATGATCCGGGAAAAACGCTTGAAATTCCACATCGGAAAAGAAATTGGCATCTCCCACAAATGCGGCCGCCCAGGCTGAGACAGGAGCATGGTATATCTCCGCAGGAAGTCCTTCCTGAATGATGGCGCCCTGATGGAGCAACAGCATTCTATCCGCAAAAGAAAACGCCTCGATCTGATCATGCGTCACCAGAATGGCGCTCAACCCCTTGCGTTTCAGAATGTCACGCACTTCTGCGCGCAATTTGACGCGCAATTGGTAATCAAGGCTACTGAACGGTTCATCCATCAGCAATAATGCCGGTTCCGGAGCCAAAGCCCTCGCAATGGCGACACGCTGTTGCTCACCGCCTGAAAGTTCATGCGGCATTTTGGCGCCATAGCCCTCAAGATTAACCAGTTCAAGCATTTCATCAACAATCCTGGAAGTGAACTTGCCGCGGGCAATTCCAAACGCGATATTCTCCGCAACAGATAAATGAGGAAACAGCGCGATATCCTGAAACACCATCCCCACTTTTCGTTTTTCAGGCGGAATGTTCATGCCTGAATCAAATACAGCCTTTCCATGCAGTCTGATGTTTCCTTTATCAGGGGACTGTAATCCGGCTATCATCCTGAGGAGCGTTGATTTGCCGCATCCGGAAGGTCCCAGAAGGACCATCAGTTCATGCTGATACAGCCCGAAACTGATGTCGTTCACAGCAGACATCCCGTTAAAATGTTTGCTCAATCCATTGCATTGGAGAAGTAACTCAGACGTCGTATTCATGATAAATCTCCATCTTTTTCAGGTTTTGTGCGTCCAGATCGAATCAGTAGCCATACAGGAATGATCGCAATCATGACGATTGTCAGCGCTGGCAGGGCGGCATCTGCCCAATAGGATTCCTTGGTCAATTGCCAAATTCTGGTGGCGAGTGTGTCCTGACCAAAACTTCTGAGAATGAGGGTGGCAGGCAGTTCTTTCATGACATCTACAAAGATTATGATGAATCCTGTGAGGAGTCCGCCTTCGATCATGGGTAAATGGATTTTCCGCAGAATGCTGATTCTGGACGCACCCAGTGTTTTGGCCGCCATATCCATAGAGGGCAAAACCCTGACAAGACTCGAATCTACCGCACTGAAGCCCACAGAAAGGAAACGCACCACGTAAGCAAAGAGCATTCCCACGATAGTGCCTGTAAATATAAGGCCCACAGGCTGATGCCAAAGCTGTTCGCTCCAGTCATTCAATGTGCGGTCCAGCCAGCCCAGTGGAATCAAGACTCCCACAGCGATGACGGTGCCCGGCAAGGCATAACCCATACTGGAAAAACGGATCATGCCTGTGATCATTTTGAAGGGAAAAAGCCGCTTTCCATAAGCCAGAAGAATCGCCACGGCCAAAGTGATCATTGCGGCCAGACCTGCCAGTTTAAGCGTATTGAACAGCGCATCCAGATAACGATGATCGAATTTTTCATCGATTCCGGATGTAACCCAGAACAGAAGAATTCCAACCGGATAGAAAAAACTCATGGTAAGAACAAGCATGGGGTACCCTGCCGCAATCAAGGCTTTCACTCCTGAAAGCGGTTTTGGCATCAAAGGTTTCCGTTTCCCATGCAGTTGGAAATATTCTGCTTTTCCACGGGTTTTTCTTTCAATCCAGAACAAGGCCAGCGTACAAAGCAACAGCATTCCAGCCAGTTGTATGCCGGCATGACGGTCGTACATGCCATACCACATTTCATAAATCGCAGTAGTGAAGGTGTCATAGGAAAAAGTTCCGACTGTTCCAAAATCCGCCAGACATTCCATCAGTGCCAGAGCCATGCCCGCAGTGATGGAAGGACGTGCCAGGGGGAGCGCAAGGCGGGTAAATAGCTGACGGTGGCTGGTTCCCAGTAAACGCGCGGCGTTGAGTAATTCCTGATTCTGTTCGCGGAAAGCGGCACGGGCGGCAAGATACACATAGGGATACAACACCAGCGACATGACCATCGCGACCCAGAAAAAGGAATGGACATCTGGAATCCAGCTATCTTTGCCGAACCACGAACGGATCATTGTTGGAAATACCCCAAAATAATCCCATTGGGACACCACCACAAACGCGAGCACATATCCCGGCATGGCCAGCGGCAACAGCAACAGTCCTTCCAGCCATTTTCTGCCCGGAAAGGAATACATGACGACCAACCACGCCAGGCTGGTGCCAAGGATAAAGGTTCCCACACCTACAGCGGCCGCAAGCCTCACGGTATTCCAGATCAATTCTGGAAGGCGGGTTTCCCAGAGATATTTCCAGATCTCCCATCTCGGTTGAAAGAGTGTGAACGCGATTCCAACAAGAGGAATTGAAACAAGACCTGCCGTCATTATAATTCCGGCAAACCATAGGTAGCCTTGGTGTTTGATTTTCAAATCCGATGCTCCTTCTGAAGGATTATTATGAGAGCTTGTTACCACGATTTAAGCCGGAATTTCTCCCTTGGGTTTGAAATGAAATTCCCCTAATCCTTTAAACCAGGGGGCGTTGGTGCCCAATGTCATCAACTTAAGCCTTCTGAATGGTGCTGAGTATTAATTCCCCCTTGGTTTAAGAGGGATAGGGGGATGTAATTCTGAGTGTTAAATCCCCCATACCCCCTTTGTAAAGGGAGATTATCCAGCGAAGAATTTCTAAGTTGACGACATTGAGTTGGTGCCGGTACCGTCAGAGAGCGTAACTTAACAGCCTTGACGATACCCTGCCGGGATTATTTATATCCTGCTCGTGTCATGAGCTGGACAGCCTGTGCCTGATATTCTCCAGCCGCCGAGATGTTGACGGAATCCTGCCTGAACTGACTTCCCCACCATTGCGACAGTCTCGGACTTGCGGAGACGTTCTGATTGGCGGGATACTCCAAATTATCATCAGCAAACAGATTCTGGGCTTCTGCCGAGGAGAGAAACTCGATCAATTTAATGGCATCCGCCCTGTTTTTGGCGTATTTCGTGATTCCGGCTCCGGAAATATTGACATGAGTGCCTGTGGTCTGCTGATTGGCCCAGAACAATCCGACCGGGAACTCCGGATTGGCCAACAGCTCATTGCCAAGATAATAGGTATTGACGAGGCCTACATCACATTGTCCCGCGGCAATTGCCTTGAGAACATCTGAATCTTTTGCATGGATCACCGGTTGGTTGGCCATCCAGCCTTCAACAGTCTGTCGAGCGAAATCCTCTCCCTTTGATTTGATCATCGTTGCGACCATTGATTTGTTGTATACTTTTTTGGACGTTCTCAGACACAGTTTGTTTTTCCAGCGGGGATTTCCCAAATCCTCATACGTGGATAGCAAGGAGGGATTGACACGTTCCTTGCTGTAAACAATGGTTCTTGCACGCAAGGTCAATCCGAACCAGAATCCCTCCGGATCACGCAAATGTGGCGGAATCTGACTGAAGATCGTCCAGGATTCCACGCTTTGAAGAACCCCTTCTTTTTTGGCAAGCCACAAATTACCGGCATCTACGGTGAGAAGCACATCCGCGGATGTCTGTTTTCCCTCTGCTTTCAGACGTTCTATCAATTCCGCTTCATCAGCGGTTAAATATTTCACTTCAATCCCGGTTTTCCGTGTGAACGCGTCAAACGCTGGTTTGATCATTTTTTCAATCCGTGCGGAATACACATGAACTGTTTGCCCCATGACACCTGAAGCGGTTCCTCCTATACCGATCAGTACTATACTGATCCACCATATTATTTTTTTCATGTTTTCTCCATAAATAGAATTATCATTCTTGAGACTAAGAGAAAAATTAGTCTATGCGAATAATTATAAATTTCAATACTTAAAAAAATTAATGCGTAGCATGGGTCTGATTTTCTGCGACTTGCTGCATGGGTCCTTTGGTAATTGCCGTGGTAACGCATCGTGTCATTTCGAACGAGGAGAGAAATTTTTAATACATTCTGTTTTTAAGAGCCCTCACATTCGTTCAGGATGACACCGTTTACAGTCCTTTCGCTTATTTTTAGGACCCATTATGAATTTGATTTTGAATCGTCAAGAAGGAGCGGTCTTTGGTTCGTTATGAACCAGGTAAACGTCCTGTGGGATTTGTAGTAGTTTGAGAACAAGGCACTGAATATCTGAAAGAGCCTCGACGAGAACAACGCTTTGGTGTTTCTCAGTGTCTTCGATCAAAAGATGTAGTGATTGAAAAACGGCTAATAAGCGTTCCGCAGAAGGTCGCGCGGTTTTCATTTTTGGATTTCCGGGAACCAATCCTGATAGTTCTTGTTTGTTTACCGCTAATTCTCGGCGCGCGACAAATTCCAGAAGCGTCAAAGCTTGCAAAGCCAGAGTTAACAGAAACATCAATCCGCGAATGCGCGTCTCAATCCGCAGGAAAAGCGGTAGGGCAGGTAAACTGCCTTTTTTCCAGTGTTGTATATCGTGTTCTACCTCCCATTGATCACGATAATAGCTGATGGCCTGATTCAAGGAGAGTTCTTTGACTGGAGCATTAACGACGTAGATCCGCCATCCGGCCAGGAGCATCGCTTTATCAATAGCTTTCTGGTTTCTTGTGAAATTGAAGCGGAATTGAGAATGAATTTCATGCCGTGACGGCGTATTGGGCCCGGGGCGTCCCGCGCAGAGATATTTTATGGTTTCAACACGCTCTTCGGTGATATTCCATTGGATGTACTCAGAAACGCGAAAGCGTTGCAAAATAGTGTCAATTTTACCCTTGAGTTTTTCTGGATCGTCAAAAATTTTCGTTTGTAGACGACCCAATTCTTCCGCAGTTTTTTGCAGACGTTTTTCCAAACTTTCGCGCTGTCCGTTCGCATGAGCGGGACTTTGGATGACCAACCATCGCTCTTGCCATGAGAACGGATCTTCCGAGGAAAAACTCATGGTTCGAGAAAACTCAAAACCTTTAGCGACGCAACGAGTTGTTCCATCACGGTAAGTATGCCAAAGCAGTTCCAAAAAACAATGTTGAGGATCGAGAACTGTTTGGGTGAGGATCTCAGGAACTTCGCCGGTCATAGGCAGCGGAAAGAGGTAACGTCCGCCTTCCCTGGCAATCGTGGCGCGGGTCTCTATGGCCGCCCCTTTGCTATCAGCAACATAAAGAAAAGCCGGATGACCAATAGCCGCGGTCATTTGACGCCAGGCTGGAATATAGAGCGGATCGTCCGCGTTATGACCCGC
>JADFZZ010000039.1 GCA_015232315.1 SAR324 cluster bacterium
CTAAGGCAGGGAGTGTGGCCTTGGCTTCGGTGACGGCCTTAAAAAAGAATCAGGAATATCCAACCTGGTTTAAGCATCATGTCCTTGAGTTTAAACTGGTTGCGTAAAATACACCTGCACAGGTGGGTAATTTTCTGGTCATCAGTCCAGGCAAGAACCTGTTGGATTCTGCAAAACAAGAAGTGTTTGGTGATAAAATCCCCACCTTTGTGCTGGCGCCCAACAACTGGCACCACATGGGAATCAATCCCTGGTTGGAGGTTTTTCCCGATATGAAAATTGTCGCTGATCAGCAGGCAATACCGCGCCTGACCAGAAAAGCCATCACCAACATTCAATCATTGGATGTACTCAAACCATTGTTGCCATCATCCATGCATCTGCTCATCCCTGAAGCATGCAATCTTGGCGAAGTCTGGCTGTCTTTCAAAACCTCAGCAGGAACCAACTGGGTGGTTTGTGATGCGTTTTTTAATATATCTCAAACCCCGAAAAAGCTATTGCCCAAACTGATAATGACCGTATTCAAATCAGGCCCTGGACTGAGTATGAGCACACTCATGGTGCTTTTCGGTTTCAGCAACCGTAAACAATTTAAAAAATGGGTGCTGGATCAAATCGACAAAGAACATCCCAAAGGACTGATTCCGGCACATGGTGATAATATTTTTGATCCAGACTTGCCGGAACGTTTGCGCAATATTGTTCAGGAACGTCTTTGATCATGCGAATGCGAATAATGAGTCTTTTAAAAGAGATAAGGAGAATATTGGAATATTTTTAATGAATCTGAGAAGGGGGGAGCGTTTGGAGTTTTATGAGAGGCTCCCGTTTGTCAAAAATCAAACGGGAGTGAGAAAAGTTATTTCTCAAAACCTATGAATTACACGGTTCGTACATATTGTGCGCAGGGACCTTTTTTTCCTCGGCCAACATCAAATTCGACTTTCTGTCCTTCTGATAAGGAACCACCTTGAACTTCTGAATGATGAACAAATAAATCTTCGCCTGATTCCTGTTCAATAAATCCGTAACCTTTGTGTTCGTTAAACCACTTTACTTTACCTTGTGCCATTCTTACCTTGCAAAAAAAAAATTAATTATTAATGAGAAGGCTGTGATGCTACCTGTTATAATTCCGTGTGCAAGCTTATTCATTTTTTTATTTTTTGCTGATAAACAGGCGTTTATTACATACGGCATTGCGTGTCACCACAACGGTTTGTGGGTTTTTGAAAAACCATACTGAATCGTTGTCAACTGTTCACAGTTCGTTAGTTCCCGACAGGTATCGATGAATAATCATTCCATTTTCACATACGGATCCCTGATGTACCCTCAAATCTGGAATCGCGTAACCCGATCAACACACAAGGGTGTCAGTGCCATTTTAAAAGGATATGGAATTTACCGTGTCCATGGTGAGGTGTATCCGGGAGTGATTCTTACACAACCACAAGATCAGGTAGAGGGTATTCTTTACAGGGATGTGTCAGAAATAGAGCTCTCCCGGTTGGATGCCTTTGAAGGGGAAATGTATGAGCGTGTTCAGGTGATGGTCGAATTACCTCCTGAATGCCATTTGCAGGAGAGTTTTGTCTACCGGATTCATCCGGACTTTCGCAATGAACTGACTCGTGACCCCTGGACTTCGATCTGGTTTGAACAACATGGTCTCAAACTGTTTGAAAAAGAGTATCAGGGATTCCACAAATTATAAACCGAGATTATTCATAGCCTCGTCAATGCTGGGAACAATGAGTAGCAACTGATCAAGACGTGCATGCTTGAAGCCTGAAATCAACCGGGCATTATTACAAACGATCATCAATTTTCCCTGAACTTCAAGAAGGTCCTCCCTGCAAGCCAGAATATGTCCTATGCCGGCACTGGAGATGAATTGCAATTCCTGAAAATCCATGATGACGTTCACAATCCCTTGCTGGATCAGTGATTTTACGTCTGCAGAGAATTCAGGCAGACTTTTTCCATCCAGACTGCCAAAAGATTTCACAGAACCAATTTTTCGAGATTCATCCACAATATAAATACTCATACAATACCATACAGGATAGAGGGTTAAGCGTCCTTGCCAAAAAGGCGATGCTGTCAGTTATTCTTTAACCCACAGATTTTGATTTGGCAATCATGAAAATCCCTCATGAATGAATTTGAGCAAGCATTATGCGGAGACAGGACGATCCAGATTGCGATACTGAATAGCTTCCGCAATATGCGGTGTATCGATGGTGTCAGTTCCCGCCAGATCAGCGATTGTACGTGAAACTTTAAGGATGCGATCATAGGCTCTGGCACTGAGTCCCATTTTATTCAATGCCTGCTCCAATAGTTTTTGGGCAGATGCGGTTGGAGTGGCAAACATTTCCAGTTCGTTACGGTTCATCCCCGCATTGTTGCGTGTTGAAGAATCCTGAAAACGCTTTGCCTGAAGGTGCCGGACCTGGATCACACGTTCCCGGATCGTTGCTGACGAAACACCTTTGCGCTCATCAGCCAATTGATCATACGCCACAGCGGGAACACTGATCTGCAAATCCATCCGATCCAGAAGCGGTCCTGAAATTTTTGAACGATAGCGCTGGATATTCTGAACGGAACACTGGCAATGATGGTCATTTTCTTTCGAACCTGTGTAGCCATGATAACCACAGGGGCAGGGATTCATTGCGGCAATCAGCATGAAGTTGCAGGGGAATTCCAGCGAAAGCGCGGCTCTGGAAATGACAACCCGGTGATCTTCAAGGGGTTGACGCAGTAATTCAAGAATATTGCGTGGAAATTCAGGAAGCTCATCCAGAAACAGCACTCCGTTATGGGATAGTGAAATTTCGCCGGGCATCGGAATACTGCCACCCCCAACAAGTCCCGCAGAGGAAATGGTGTGATGCGGATAGCGAAATGGACGGGTCGCGATCAAAGGTGTTTCTGGGGGCAACGTTCCGGCAATGCTGTGAATTTTTGTGATTTCCAGGGCTTCTTCAAAGGTTGCCTGTGGTAAAATGCTTGCCATTCTGCGGGCTAACATGGTTTTCCCGGAACCCGGGGGACCCAACATCAGGAGGTTGTGATTCCCGGCGGCGGCGACTTCCATCGCTCGTTTAACATGCTCCTGTCCTTTGACTTCCTGAAAATCTTCCGCATATCGAAGGGTTTGAGCTTTAAAATCAAAGGGCTCAAATTCATTCTGGGACAATTCAGCGTCGCCTCGCAAAAAGGCGGCAACTTCGGCCAGATTACTGACAGGATAACGTAAAATTTCAGGCACAACAGCCGCTTCGGCTTCATTTTCACGAGGAAGGATCAACCCCTGTTTGCCTTGCTCTCTTGCCGCAATCGCAATCGGCAAGGTCCCTCTGGTGGCACGAATGCGCCCATCCAGCGACAATTCGCCAACCACCATGAATTCTGCCAGTTTTTCTGCTGGCAATATCCCCATTGCTCCCAGCAATGCCACCGCAATCGGCAAATCAAATCCTGAACCGATTTTCCGGATATGTGCCGGAGCCAGATTCACGACAACCTTGCGAATAGGAAACTCAAAGCCACTGTTTTTAATGGCGGACATGACTCTGTCACGGCTTTCCTTGATGGTGCCATCGGGAAGGCCAACAATATTAAACTGGGCTAAACCAAAGGAAACATCGACTTCGACTTCAATCAGATGGGCATCGATGCCAAGAACTGTAGCAGAAAACGTTTTGGCTATCATAATTGTCGAAATTCAGGGAGTTGACAGATATTTTCGGGATGGTAAGAAAAAGCATTCAGGCAGAGGAGCCGTAGCTCCTCCATAAACAATAATCAGGCAATTGCCGCAAGAGCCGCAGCATAATTGGGTTCCTGTGTGATTTCAGGGACCTGTTCCGTATAAACAACATTTCCTGTCGTATCGATCACGACCACCGCTCTGGAAAGTAGTCCCTGCAATGGTCCAGTTGTCATCAAAACACCGTAATCCTTGCCAAAATTTTTGGAACGCATCATTGACAGGGATATTACATTGTTCAATCCTTCCGCACCACAAAAGCGTTTGTGCGCAAAGGGCAGATCCGCCGAAATACACAAAACGACAGTATTTGCTTTGGCGCTTATGTCCGCATTGAAACGTCTGACGGATGCCGCACAAACGCCAGTGTCAACACTTGGAAAAATATTGAGAATCACTTTTTTTCCAGCAAAGTTTGCTAAAGACACATCCGCAAGATCTGTATTCACCAAAGAAAAATCAGGTGCTTTGCTTCCTTTTACAGGAAGTGTTCCAATGGTCTCAACAGGATTTCCTTTCAATGCTATATTTGCCATAATAATCTCCAGAATGAGTTAATGATTGATGGATAGAACGCCTGCATCCTGAACGATTGTCAGTGAAAAGTCGACACACTTTTATCCTTTCATTGGTGGAATTTTAATCTTTTGAGAGCGCCTCCACCTTTCACGATGGAGGAATTGTTATTCAGCAAAAAAAATCAGGCTCCCCATTTGGATGAATCCCAAACGGCAGAATCCCACTTATTGCTGGCGGTTGATGAAGAACTTGAGGTAGAACCGGAACTGGAGCTGGATGAGCTGGAGCTGGAGCTGGTACTTGTTGAAGAATCTGACGAAGTACCGTCTGCGGATGACACTGTGGTAGAACCCCCGTTGCTGTCGCTAGAAGATCCACCAACCGTCATCTCAAGTGTTACAGAAGCTTTAGTTTCTTTAGGCCCCCCCATCAATCCGCCCAAAAGAGGAACACTGCCCATGTCACTCTCTGATTTCTTTTTCACATTGAGATTGATAGAAGAGGTTCCCGCTGTATTGAAGGTAATTTCACAAAAATCCTCTCCATCACAATCAAGATGAGTCCCATCCTGATACCATTCAATCACGGTGTCATAGACGGATTCAGAACCATCCAGAATCAGCGAATCCCCAACAGACACTGTCGTGGTGTCTGCTTTCAATACAGCTTCAGCCTCTGTTGCAGGCCCGCAACTATTCAACATGGTGGAAACTAAAATCCCCGTGACGCTCATAATAAAAAATTTATTCATAATCCCCCTTCAGATTCAACATTGTAAATGTACACAAAAGTTGCCTTTAACATTTCTGAGACCTCTTCCACAAGCACAAAGTTCAAATAAAAACTTTATTTTTAATACTAAAATTCAGCGACCAAAAGAGGAAAACTTTTCGAAGTAAATTGCTGGTAAATTGGTGAAAAACACTCCAAATTTTTTCCTGTTTTTCCGAATATTGGCGTTGTGTAAAAAAACTGAATTTGCTAGATTCATATTGAATCACAGGTCAAGGATATTTGGGGCCTTGAATGATATACGTCCACATTTGAGGATATACAGAACCATACCACATTCATCGGGGGAGATATGCAAAACACAGAACAGGAATTACAGACAAAACTGGAAAAACTTGAATCACAGGTTCAGAAAATTGAACGTGAAGGACGAACCAGAAAATGGTTTCACTGGCCATCCACCATCATTGGTGTGTTGTTGGCAACCGTCATGCTGGCTGTTTTGGGATATGCCAACACACCATCCAGCGTCAGTCGCACAGATTTCACATCTGGAACGGTCATCAGCGCCTCCACCATGAACTCACAGTTCAACAGCATTTACACCGTGATGAATGACCTGCTGTCACTCATTCAGATCAAATCCGGCAAAGTAGGCATCAACAACGCCGCGCCTGCGTACACACTGGATGTGACCGGAAACGCACATGTCTCCGGAACATTCAGTGCCACTTATTTTCCTTCCGGGCGCAACGAAAATATATTCATACGCCCTCATACAAGCAATCCAACTTATCAAATTTCCATAAATGCGGATTATCTCACATTGTATGGTTCTTCCAATATAGTGCATATCGCCTCGTCCGTCTCAACAACAGTTGATATTACAGTCAGTGGCATAGGAGGCTTGGATAGCGGTTCCGAATCACCTGATACCTGGTATTATGTGTGGGCCGTCTCGGATGGTACAACAGTATCAGGCTTATTGTCTACATCTGCGACATCACCCACTCTGCCAGGTGGCGCTACTTATAAAAAATTAGTGAGTGCCGTAAGAAATGACAATGCCAACAATTTCATTTATTTCTACCAACAAGGAAATCTTTACTGGAAAACACCGATCAACATTGATGGTGCAGGCCCCGGTTATGGTATTTCAAATTCAGGAGCATCCTCAGCAACCAACCAGGTGATTACTGAAATGCCGGTTGCGTTTGGGGGAAAAGCATTAGCAAAAAAACTTTTTCTGGATTTTTATGGCACCGTCTCCAATACGATCAATATTGGTCCGAACTCATCATTACCAGTGGAGATCGCTATCTTGAACGCGGCAGGATCTTTCAGGTATTCTGTGGAAACACTATTGGATGCAACAGGAAGTTTCTATCTCAGCCTATCAGCAGGATTTAATGTCAAACCCTATGCATGTGAATTGAACTTTTTCTGATTGCGTTAAGAAATCTATGGCATGGTTCAGAACAGGGTTTCGGTGTTACTCGACCGAAGGGAGAGATCATCACTGGGGTCCAGAATCCCTCACATGCGTTCGGAATAACACGGCTACATGAATAACCGAAATATTGAACCATGCCCAGAAATCGGAGGAAGCCCTTCGTCAATTGAGAATGTACCAGCAGGGAGATGAAATCCGGACACTGGCCAATCTCAAAAGCTATGCGATCGTGTTTGTGGGAACTGAACTCAAGGTCTTGGAGGAAGTCCAAGCCGAAAGGTAAGTCAAAATTGTGTTATCTCACGGTGGGAAGTCGTTGACCGGCCCATTCATCCATGCCGCCACCCATATTGTAAACGTGGGTGAATCCCATGGAACTCATCATGCTGGCGGCTTTGTTGCTGCGATATCCACTCTGACACAATATCAGATAGGTTTTATTTTTGTCCAAATCCATCAGCCAATCGTCAAAACCCGCATCATTAAAATCCAGCAACCTCGCACCGGGAATGTGCCCACGGCGATATTCGTCCGGAGTCCTTAAATCCAGTAGCACAAAATCATTGCGTCCCTGGTTCGTCTGCATCAATGCCAGGGCATCCTGACTCGTCACATATTGCACATTCGATGGCGGAACACTAAAGAGCGCCAACCCGATTCCCAGGATCACAACGCTCATCAAGCCCAGTGTCCATCCTAATTTTTTATTCATGCCTTTTCCCTTTCTGAAAAATGATTATCGGAAGAATCAGGACATATGGTTTGAACCACCTGTAGACGAATACTTTGCCTTTAATCCAACACAATCACAACTCTTGCTTCTCTCAAGAAAACCTGCTGGCTGGCAATTTTTCGGAGTTGGGCGGCATCGCTGTTGGCGATCACCAGATCCGTTTTATTGGCACCGTCACTGCGCAAGGCTTTGACAACCAGAGGGGATTGCAGAATCCGGTCATTGGTCTGTGCCTGCTCCAGTGTTTTGACATATCCGGCCATGCCATGTTGTACCACAAAGGTTCGATCCACATAGGCCGATCCATACACTTCTTTGCCGTCTTCATCGAGCACTTTGGGCGACATTGCCGGTTGTACTTCTGTTCCTCTGGCATCAATGATCAGTCCGGTATAAATTTTATCGGTTTGAATGACAGATACTGCTACATTTGGAGTGGCAGATATTTCAACAGGCGGTTGAGAAGAAACTGCTTTTTGTTCTTCACGGAAAATGAATTCTTGTGGAATGGTCTGATTCAGACGTGCTTCCATCCTGACTTTTATGGTGCCATCAGCGAAATAGCGGGGTTCCCCAACAGGTCTCAGCCCCTGGATGAGGCCTTGAACCTGTGTGCGAACAACGTCATTGGTCACCATCATATCCTGCATGGTGGTGGCCGATGAAAGATTGACCCCCTTGATCATTTCCAAAATATTGCGTGCGGCATCAAGTTTGGCGGCTCTAATGGCACTGGCACTGCGCTGGGCAGGATTTTTAGCAAATTGAGCGGGCGCACCAATGCCTTCCGCCATCACAATTCCCCGATCCCAGTCAATACAGGCAGAGGGACCCTGTTGGGTACATCGTTCATCAATGGGCTGAGCCATGATCATAGCAGACCAGATCAAGCCACAGGAAAGCACTAACATATTCCGTATCATAATACCTCACTCAAAAGGAAACCTTGTAATGGATGGGCAACGAATTCTTTGGGAGAAAAGCACAGAATATGCCTTGATTCATAAAATCAACTTTTTTTATCCTGTAATGCACGGAGTGCGTTTTTAAGCGTATCCACATTTAGAAACTTGAGAACCCCCACCGCATGCAACGCTTTGTCAACATAGGCACTGGTATCCACAATATACAGGGTTTTGTCGCGTTTTTTCATGCCGATGTGCTTTCCATTGAGCCAGCCAATTCCTGTGGAATCAATGAAGGTGACCTCATGGCAATCAATAATACATCCCGGAGCAGAAAAATTATTTTTAATATCTTCAAAAATTTCAGTGCTATTGGCATTGATAGTACTGAGAGTTTCTGTGGTAAGTGGTCCTTTAATTTTTATGATTGAAATTCCATCCCGCAAATCGTGGGTTACTGTTACGTCAGACATAGGCCTCTTTGGATGAGTCTGTGGAACCAAGAACCTGAAGATAGGCCTGTATTTTGTCAGCCCAGGTATCGTGTGTCCGCAGTATGTTAAAAAAATGAAGCCAGGGAGATGTTGAGGGGGCTTCAACGAGTGCCGGGTTTATCGCGACACAGGGTAAAAAAATAGATTCTTCAATGAATATTGCAATGAACTGAAGGATCTCGGTGTAAATCTGATATAAATCGGTTTTAAATAATAATTCAGTTTGTTCCAAATGGTGACGAAGCACCAGTTCTATTTCGGGGGTGACGTGATCGTTGTATAACCCTGTTTCATGCCAGGTTTTTCCTGAAAAAAACAAGGAATACAAAACATAATCCTGCCAGACAGGTTTTAACTTTAATGACTGTTGTTCCGGTTGTGACGTCCATCGGCATAATTCTTCCTGCCAGCGGTAATATCGCTGAATCAATCCCTTCGGATCTCTTTTTTGCGCATGATGCCATGTCACAAGTTCTGGTTCCAGAAATTCCAGGCCACTGGATCGCAACACCGACCAGAGACGCAATAGAACCGATTCCAGTTCCTGAAAACACCCTCTTGCCTGCAAAGTCAGTGGCTGTTCTGTCCACCTGCTGGAAAAGGGCAATCCATGCAACAAATCCAGTGCTGGAATGACTCGTTCCAGAAGCGCGGTCAGGTGGTCATTGACCATGTCGTATGTTTGATCGCGGATTGGGATATGTTTCATGCAACCGCTGATGTTTGACGGAATAAACGTTGAAAAGTTTGCAAACCTTTGAGAATGCTGTCCATATCAGATTCTACACCACGAAGTTCCACGATGTTTTCACCTGTCAAACGGACTGGTGATCCGGGTTCGCTCATCCATGCCAGTAATTCCTGTGGATTCAATTTATCTGTTGCTGCCCATTGAATGCGAAGTCCGGTTGCTTTGTATTCGATGGATTTCATTCCGAATCGTTTGCCCCAGAATTGAATATGAGCGCTCTTGAACAGATTAATGACGGTTTCAGGCATCATTCCATAGCGATCCTCAATTTCATGCTGAAGTTGCCACAGATGTTCTTCAACATTGATCTGGGCCAGTCGTTTATATAGCGACAATTGCTGGCTGGTGCTACGAATATAATCTCTGGGAATACTGATATCCACACCCAGATCCAGTTTGATCTCCTGAAACGTACTCAAATCATTTTCACGCTTTTGTAGTTTGCGAACTGCCTGATCAATGGTTTGGGTAAACAATTCGAGGCCCACATTGGTGATATGTCCAGACTGGGAAGAACCCAGAACGTCTCCGGCACCCCGGAGTTCAAGATCCCGTGAGGCCACCTTGAAGCCTGCGCCAAGATCATTGAGTTCCTGAAGAATCTTGAGGCGTTCCTGTGCCACATTGTTCAGGACCTTGTCAGTCGGCACGAGCAGGTAGGCATAGGCCTGAATGTTGCTTCGTCCAACACGGCCTCGCAATTGATAAAGTTGTGCCAGTCCAAAATGATCGGCATTGTTGATCAGAATGGTGTTGGCTCGTGGAATATCCAGTCCGGATTCAATGATGGTGGTTGTAACCAGAACATCATATTGGCCACTCATGAAATCCAGCATGACCTGTTCGAGCTGACGTTCTCCCATTTGGCCATGAGCCACGGCCAGTCGAACATTGGGTAAAATGGACCTGAGATAGGTGGTATATTCATAAATGGTTTCCACCCGGTTGTGAACAATAAAGACCTGGCCATTTCGGCGCAGTTCCCTGCTGATCGCATCCTGAATGATGTGGTCACTTGTTTTCAAAAATCGCGTGCGGACAGCCAAACGATCCACAGGCGGAGTGGTGATCACGCTGAGATCCCTGATTCCCATCATGGACATGTGCAGTGTTCTGGGAATGGGAGTGGCACTCAAGGTCAGAATGTCGATCTGGCTTCTGAAACGTTTTATTTTTTCCTTATGCTTGACACCGAACCGTTGTTCCTCGTCAATCACCAGCAGTCCAAGATCCTTGAATTTGACATCTTCCGAAAGCAGACGATGTGTGCCAATCAGAATGTCTACTTTGCCTTCAGACAATTGTTTCAGGGTTTGCTTCTGCTCAGAAGGAGAGCGAAAACGGCTGAGGACATCCACCGTAAATGGCATGGATTCCAGTCGTTTGGAAAAGGAACTGAAATGTTGCTGGGCCAGAATGGTGGTTGGAACAAGAATCGCGACCTGCTTGCCATCATTGGCGGCTTTGACCGCCGCACGAATGGCAACTTCTGTCTTGCCAAAACCCACATCTCCGCAAATGAGACGGTCCATCGGTGTGGTGGATTCCATGTCCTGCTTGACACTTTCGATGGCGGATTCCTGATCAGGGGTTTCCTCGAACGGAAAGGATAAGTCAAATTCCTGCATGAGATGGTCATCCCGGGAAAAAGCAAACCCTTGCCGTGCTTTACGCGTGGCATAAATTTCAATCAATTCATGGGCAATGTCTTCTGCCGCTTTGGTGGCATTGCTGCGGGCTTTTTTCCACGCTTTATCGCCAAGTTTATTGAGGCTGGGACGTGAACCGTCAGCATTGATATATTTCTGAATGAGGTGAAATTTGCTAACTGGAACATAAACTTTTCCAGACTGTGCATACACAATCACCATAAAATTTTCATCAACACCACCGGCTGTGATTTTTTTCAACCCTTCATAGCGCCCGATTCCATATTCCCAATGGACCACATGATCGCCCTCCCGGAGGTCATCCAGAGACCCCGCAAACAAATGCGGTTTCTGCGTCTGAAGTCGGCGGTTGCGTACTTTTTCGCCAAAAATTTCTTCCTCGGTCAGCACAGCCAGCAAGGTGTGTCCCTCATCATCAAGCCAGCGAAATCCCGCTGACAATTTTCCCGTCAGAATCAATGGCGGGGCAAAAGGCAACGGTTGTTGAGGATTGTCCAACAGTTTCGGCCAGTCCATTTGCTCAGGCAGAAGGTTGGCCCGGCAGACGGTGGCATCAATACTGAAGTCAGCCAGCAACTCCTTAAAATGTTCGGCACTGGTATGTGTTCGGGCTGTGAAACACACTGGAACATTCTGATCAATCCATGAACGGACCTTGTTGATCATCTGAACCACCTGATCATGCGATTGTTTGCGGGTGGTCTGTCTGAGTTCGGTGTTTCCAGCAAACGGGAATTCGATGAGGCTGGGGGTGTGATGTTGCACACCCAGTTCTGAGCCATCAATAGTTCCGTTAAACTGATGCAGAAGCCGGTTGAGATCCTGATGGCTCAGATACATGGCTTCCGGAATGGGGGCCAGATTGCCTTGTGACCGACTGAGTTCATACTCGCTGAAAACCTCTTCAAATACAAACTGTGCCCTGTCCAGGATCCGGTTTTCCTCATCAAAGAGGATCCGGGCATCGCCAGGAAAATAATCAATTGGAGTTTCAAAGGGAAATGTTCGATAAAAAACACCCAGGAGAGACTCAATTCCCGGAAAGGTCTTATTTTGCCGCAGTAATTCAAACCGTTGCTGAAACAGTTCCTGATCGACAGAATCCCGATATTTCAGCAAACCGGTAGGAATGGATTCTGTAATTTCCGGAAAAAACAGAAGTTCACTGGCTGGCAGAATTTCGAGATCCTCCAGTTCCAGACTGGTCGATTGCTGGGACGATGTTTCAAAACAGCTAAGTTGTTCCAGAACATCATTGTTCCAGCGACACCTCACGGCCTGATTCATGTTGACTGGAAAGAGATCCAGCACATTTCCATGATCACTGAACTCTCCTGGTTCTTCCACCACATCCACGACCGAATAGCCTGTGCATTTCAAATGGGCAATGAGCATTTCCCGTTGGTAGACATCGCCCTGTTTCAGATAGAAGCAGGCTTTTCTGAACAACGACCGTGGCATCGTGCGTTGCATCAGGCTGTTGGGGGTGGTCAATACACAACGGACATCACGTTTCAGCAGTTTTCCCAAGGTAATGACACGTTTCGCGATGATGTCTTTTTGCGGTGAAAAAGTATCATACGGCAGAGTGTCCCAGTGGGGAAGAAATTCGATCCCTTCTTCTCCCATAAAAAATTCCAGATCCTCCTTGAGGGCCTCCGCTTTTTCATAACTTTCACACACGATAATTACGGGAGTTTTGCAGAGCCTCTGGAGGGCAGAAAAGATCAGGGCCTTGGAGGATGTTCTGAGTCCTCTGAGCCCGAATTTTTGCTGGCTTTGAGCAATGCTGGTGAGCAATGGAAGTGTGTTGTGCTTCATAGGACCACTAGGGATGTGCATGATATTCAAAAGTTCTGGCCAAAGTGAGGACTGAAACATAACGTGCGCCCTGATTTTTGAGAGCCTGGGCTGCCATGTTCAGGGTTGCACCGGTAGTCATCACATCATCAATAATCAACAGATGATTTCCATTCACGTCTTTGTTGGCTTCAAACGCGGCCCTCACATTCCGATACCTTTCCTCTCCTGTTAATTGGGATTGAGGCAGAGTATTCCTCGTCCTGACAAGCCAGGAGGGTTTTATCTGACAAGGCACATTCGCATGTTTTTTAAAATAGTGCGCCAGCAATGCGGCCTGATTGAAACATCGTGATCTCAACCGCTCCTGATGCAAGGGCAACGGAATGATCGTGTCAATTTTCTCTGTTTCATCCACCCCGTCCCGGGCCATCAACCAGCCCAGCATCGGTGCCAGGAACGTCTGTTTACCAAATTTCAGATCAATGATCCAGTCACGGATCATTCCGTCATATTCCAACACATTGACCGTATGATCAATAAACCAGGGTTGTTGGGAGCAGGACTGGCAGGTATCGACTGGACAAGCAGAAACATTCCCGCAACGACTGCACTTTGTGACCGGGTGGAGCCAGGGCAATCCTGTAAGACAAGATTCGCATAGATAAAATGTGGAAATTTTTGAGAGAGAGGTAAAAATTGCTGTTTCACAAACGCGGCATCTGGGAACAATAGATTTCCTCATGAACCATGAGAATACGGTCAACGGTTTGAATATGATGCTTTGAGTTCGATCTGCGTCATTTTTCATGAACACACGGAATGGGGAACGCATGGAATTTTGTGAACTGAAGATAGGGCTTCAAGACCCGGTTGCGGTTCCTTCTTCACTATAATGAAGGAATATGATGTGTGAAGCAAAGAAGAAACCGCTGGAGGGATCAAGGATCAGCTAGCTTTGGTGAGCTCCTGATAGGGATTTTTGGTCAAATCGAAGAAAGAATAAGGAATATTCAATGCTCTGGAAATTCGGTCCAGCGAGGCTTCTGAGACATCGGCCGTGTGAGATTCCCAGCTTTTCACCGTCTGAATGGCAAAACCAAATTCATAGGAAAAAGCTTCAATGGACATTCCCCGGAGCAATCGCGCGTATTTGATACGATCTCCGATCTTGTCGAGATCCAGATTGGCATCCAGTCCCATTTCCCGAACATCAATTCCAAGAACCTTGGCGATTTCACTGTATTTGGTCAGTTTTGGAGTGGAGTGTCCTGTTTCCCAGTTTTTTACGGCGGTCAACGAAACATTCAATTTGCGGGCAAACTCTTTTCGAGTCAGGTTTGCCGCTTCACGCCAATTGATCATTTTTAAACCAAATTCTGAATCAACCGCAACTTCTGCGTCCTGGTTTGTTTTATTTTCGCTCATATTACGAAACTCCTTTGTTTAATTTGAAATGGAAGCTACTTCCCTGACAGGATTCAGCAACACTCCCGACTTAAAAAGCTCTTCATCTTCACAAGGCCTGAAAGGTGATGAAGATCACTTTGATCTACCTCAGCGAATTGAGTGTGGCTAATTTCATTGATTTTTTTCCGAATGTCAACCACTTTGTGCGTTTGCAAAAAAAAAGCTTATTAATATTCGAGCCTTATCCTTTTTCGTCGCAAGCAGATCTTTTTCTGACAACCTGCTAATCAAACCGCTTCCACTGAAAAGATCAGGGCATTATCCTTCAGGTCCGCTCGAACCACCTGGCCATCCTGGATCGTTCCACGTATCAGTTCACGGCCCAGGGATGTTTCCATTTCTTTCTGAATGGTTCTTTTCAGGGGACGGGCGCCATACACAGGATCATAACCGGCATCGGCCAACCATTGAATCACCGCCTCTGAAATCGACAATTTGATATGCCGTTGCTCCAGTCTTTTTAGCAGACGCTGAAGCTGTATTCCTACAATTTCGCGGATCTGTTCTTTAAGTAAAGGACGAAATACCACAATGTCGTCAACCCGATTTAAAAACTCCGGCCGGAAATGCTGACGCAATTCCTGGGTTACCATGTGGAGCACTTCGCTCCAGTCTTTGTCCAGTTGGTCCAGTATTCTTGCACCGCCAAGGTTTGACGTCATGATGATCAGTGTGTTTTTAAAATCAACATGCCGTCCCTGAGAATCCGTCAATCGGCCATCATCCAGAATTTGTAGCAGAATGTTGAACACATCATGGTGGGCTTTTTCGATTTCATCAAACAGAATGACACTGTAGGGCCTCCGCCGGATGGCTTCAGTCAACTGCCCACCTTCTTCATAGCCCACATATCCGGGAGGTGCTCCGATGAGGCGTGCGACCGCGTGTTTTTCCATGTATTCGGACATATCAATCCGCACCATGTTCTGTTCATCATCAAACATGAATTCAGCCAGTGCCCTGGCAAGTTCCGTTTTGCCAACTCCGGTGGGCCCCAGAAAAATGAAACTGCCCAAGGGACGGTTGGGGTCATTGATGCCAGATCTTGCCCGAATCATGGCATCGGATACCAACTGAATCGCTTCGTCCTGCCCGACGACCCGTTTATGCAGAAGTTCTGGCAGTTGAAGCAGTTTTTCTGATTCTGTGGCCATCATTTTATGCATGGGGATGCCTGTCCATTTGGAAACAATCCCCGCGACATCTTCCGAGGAAACTTCTTCTTTCAACAGACGGTTCTGATTGCCCGTGGTCTGTTCCTGGAGTTCACGAAGTTGTTTTTCAAGACCAGGCAAGATCCCATATTCCAGTCGTGCCGCCTCTTCCAGATTATAGGCCTGTTTGGCCTGCTGGACCGAAAGTCTGGTTTCCTCAATCTGGCGTTTGAGGTTATTGCTGGTTTGTATGGCATTTTTTTCCTGCGTCCATTGAAGCGTAAACTGGTCCATCTGGGATTTCAACTCTGCCAGATCTCTGGAAATATTTTCCAGTCTTGCTTTGGAAGCCACATCCGTTTCTTTTTTCAAAGCTTGTTTTTCAATTTCCAGTTGCAGTATTTTTCGGGAAATTTCATCCATGTCTGTTGGCATGGAGTTGATTTCCACTCTCAATTTCGCGGCGGCCTCATCAATCAGGTCAATGGCCTTGTCTGGCAGAAACCTGTCAGTAATATACCGATGGGAAAGCGTGGCGGCCGCAATGATGGCTTCATCCTTGATGCGAACGCCATGATGAATTTCATAACGTTCCTTCAAGCCTCTGAGAATGGAAATGGTGTCTTCCACATCCGGTTGATCCACATACACCTGCTGGAACCGTCGTTCCAGGGCAGGATCTTTTTCAATGTGTTTCTGATATTCATTGAGCGTTGTGGCACCGATACAATGCAGCTCGCCCCTGGCAAGCAGTGGTTTGAGTAAATTCCCGGCATCCATGGCGCCATCCGTTTTCCCGGCGCCCACCACCATGTGCAGTTCATCAATGAACAGAATCACCCGCCCCTCAGACTGTTTGACTTCATGCAATACCGCTTTCAATCTTTCTTCAAATTCACCCCGATATTTTGCGCCTGCAATCAAGGCTCCCAGATCCAGGGAAATAATGCGTTTGTTGTGCAGACTTTCAGGAATATCACCACGGTCGATGCGTTGGGCGAGTCCTTCGACAATCGCTGTTTTTCCTACTCCGGGTTCACCGATAAGCACAGGATTGTTTTTGGTACGCCGTGACAAGACCTGGATGATACGTCGTATCTCGTCATCTCTGCCGATAACCGGATCCAGTTTGCCTTCATGTGCCAGATGGGTCAGATCCTGTCCATATTTTTCAAGAGCCTCATAGGTATCCTCAGGGGTTTGCGAGGTGACTCTGGAATTCCCCCTGATTTCCTTGATAATGTCCCAGACATTACGGGCACTGAGGCCTTTCTCCTGCAGCAACCGTCCTGCGGAACTCCGCTTGTCAGTGTCCAGAATAGCCATGAACAAATGTTCCACGCTGACATAGTCATCCTGAAGTTTTTTGGCTTCATCTTCAGCCCGGACCAGAACCTGGTTCATCGCCCGGCTCATGTAGGCATTTGAAGAAGTTGAACCGGTAACAGAGGGCAATTGCCGCAATCGTTCCATCAACTGCCGCTCCATTTCCTGCGCATCCTGTTTCATTTTTTCCAGCAAACGGGGAATCAGCCCATTTTCCTGAGAAACCAGCGCATGAAGCAGATGGATGGTATCCACTTCCGTATGATTGAACCGGGTGGCCATGCTATGTGCTGATTCAATGGCTTCCAATGATTTTTCAGTAAATTTTTGCGGATTCATAAAACCTCCTGTCGAGTGAAGTGATTGATTCTGGCACTCAGATTACAAGAGTGCTAACAAAAGTCAAAAAATATTTTGATTTTGAGGGGGCGAAGGTGGTCCCATAATAACTTTTGACAAAAGCTATCACATATACTACATGCACAATCAGAATGGTCTTTCAGGCTATTAATTTTCAAGGCAGGGTGATGTTCCGTTGTCAAAAACTGCCGCCCTCAACTTATAAAGTTTAGAATGATATGATTACGTTTTCTATTTTCTGCAATGATTTGGAAATAATAAACACGGTTCATACCTGTTTAAAACAAGAATTTGGCGAAGATCTTGAGTTCACCTGTCTCAGTCAGGCACATGCGATCTATTTTCATTTGTATTATGAAATGCCGAATTTCATTTTGATTGATCTGGATGATCCTGAAATTAAGGCCGATTCCATTCTTCCCCAAATTGCGGAAGACCCCTGGTTGAGTGGCACAGGTGTGATTGGTGTATCCCGCAAGATGGATGATTTTTTCACCAAGAATATTTTTTCAATCATGCAACCGTTTCAAATCTCGGGAATGTTGCCCCATTTGATCAGGATTTTGTCATCCAACACCCAGTTTCTGTTGCCGGGAAATCTGATGAATGATCTGGGGAACACCGGATCCTTTGCCATCGAAAACAAACCGGACATTCTGGAAGCCCATGCGGAACTCCTGGCCACCACCCTGTACAATCAGGGTCTGATCAACATTCAACAAAAATATGGCATCAAATTCAGTCTGGTTGAAATGTTGATGAATGCCGTGGAACATGGAAACTGTGCCATCAGCTATGAAGAAAAAACAACCTGGCTGGAGCAGGGGAATAACATTATTGATCTGATTGAGATTAAATGTAAGCAGGATCCCAAAATCGCAGCCAAACAAGTGGTTCTGACCTATAACATTCAGGATTCTCATTCAGCCTTTACCATTCGGGATGAGGGACAGGGATTTGATACATCAAAGCTTGCCAACCTTAAAAATATTGAGATGACAGAACTGCATGGTCGTGGCATTTTCATGACCAGACATTACATGAGTCAGGTCACGTATAATGAAAAAGGCAACGAAGTTACGTTGACCATCACTCATGAACACCATCAGCAAAAAATTCCGGAAGGCTTCAAACAAAGTGAACTGCTGAAATTTGAATCAGGAGAAATTGTCTTCAACAAGAATGACAAGGGGGATAAACTTTTTTACATCATTTCAGGTGAGTTTGAAGTGATCATTGACAATCATGTGGTGAATGTGCTGAACAGCACGAGTGTGTTTTTAGGCGAAATGGCTTTTTTGCTGGGGAATCGTCGCACAGCCACAGTTCGCGCCAAAACCGACGCTCATCTGGTAAGCGTCAGTGCCAGGGAGTGGATTGGCGCTGTTCAGAAATATCCCCATTATGGCGTATTTCTGGCGAGATTGATTGCCAAAAAACTACACACACAAAACAAATCACTGATCGCCCGCGCAGTCACCTGGCCTTGAGTAACTATGAATTCTGTCAATGATCGTAAAGTAATTCTGATCACCGGCGCATCAACCGGGATTGGACTGGCTCTCGCCAGACTCTTAAGAAACTCATCAAAATTTCGTGTTATTGCCACTGCCCGCTATAATTCTCTGCAACGATTTTTCAACGCCAATCTGTTTGAAAATGAATATTTTCATATCCGCCCGCTGGATGTCACATCGACCAGTGAGCAACAGCTATTGATTGAAGAAATTGTGGAAAAATGGGGGCGTCTGGACTTTTTGGTCAACAATGCCGGTATTTCCTACAGAGCTGTCATTGAGGATATTGATCAGGATTCGGAACTGAAACAATTTCTCACTAATTATTGGGCACCCTTATCCCTGACCCGACTGGCCCTGCCCCTCATGCGTCAGCAACAGGAAGGACATATCATCAATATTTCTTCGGTCGGTGGCATGATGGCCATGCCGACCATGGGTCTTTACAGCGCCTCCAAATTCGCACTGGAAGGCGCCTCGGAAGCCTTGTGGTATGAAGTTCGTCCCTGGAACATCCATGTAACACTGGTGGAACCAGGCTTCATCAATTCAGAAGCGTTCACACATGTTCAATGGACGCCCAAAGCA
This sequence comes from SAR324 cluster bacterium, assembly GCA_015232315.1. NCBI lineage: Bacteria > Deltaproteobacteria > SAR324 cluster bacterium. The sequence continues at coordinate 19,260 of JADFZZ010000039.1, forward strand.
ATGTCGGCAGTCTCAAAAACCACCACCCCCTATCACATGCACTATCACTACATGAGCCGGTTTATCGGGAAAATGATGGGATGGACACTGTCTTCTTCTGAAAACATCGCAAAGAAAATTGTGAAAGTGATGGAACAGCCCAATCCCCCGTTAAGATTGATGGTAACCCCGGATGCCTGGTTTTTCGGGATGATTCGGCGATTTGTTCCACGACGCTGGTATCATGGCTTTTTATACAGGAGTCTCCCCCACATCAAAGAATGGGAACGACATGTTCAAAAACAGCTTATTGAAAATTAATCTGAGTTATGACGTCACGGATCTGTTATTCCGTTTGCTGTTCAGCTCCATTTTTATCGGTCTGGGCATGGAACATTTATTCGCGGATGCAAGAATTCAGGAAATGATGCCGGTCTGGCTGTTTTACAAACGGCCCCTTTCCATGTTGGCTGGCGTCATCTTACTGAGCGGAGGATTTTCATTGGTAACCGGAATGTATGTCCGACGTGGCGCCATGCTGTTAGCAATATTTCTGGTGGTTGTGACTATCGTGGTTCATGTGCCGGCATTGTTTCATGTTCCACGCACACTGCCAGAAGATTGGCGATGGCTGTGGGATGTGTATCAACGAAGCAACGTGATAAAAAATATGTGCCTGCTGGGAGGTTGCTTTCATTTGATCAATCATCAGGTGGGTCGTTATACAGTGGCAACATTCATCACCAGATTCAGAAAAACACAAAAAGATGCTGAATGAAGTATTTACAAAAAAAAATGATTGTGTAAAGAACAACTATGAGCGGACGCACGTCCCTGTTTTTCCGGAAAATAATTCATCTTGAAATACTAAAAAATTAAGCACCTGAACCGAAAAAACAGCACAGACTTAAATACTATTTCTGAAGAGGGGGATCATGTTTAGTAAAATACTTGTTGCGTTAGATGGATCAAAAGATGGATCTCAGTATTTACCTGTGGCGATCAAATATGCCACCTATGTTGCGGAAACAAGTGGCTGTCAAATCATGGGACTTGCGCCGATCAATGAAAAATCACTTCCCAAAGCAAATGGCGATCAAAGCAAAAACATTCCCCCGCATATCACATCACAGGTCAAACGGACAATTTCCGAATTCAAGCTCAGCATGGCTGAACACCGAATCCCCGCAAGCCGCTATCAGATCAAGCAGGTGGTGGGCGATCCCTTTCAAAAAATTGTCAGGGAATCCATGTTTTGTGATCTGGTTGTGATCGGGAGAAAATGCCACTTTCCAGACCAGACTCAGGAAGACAATTCTCCAGACCGGTTACTGTATCGATCTTCCAGACCGATCATGTTCACACCACTGCAATTTCGACCGATCAAATCCATTGTGATCGGCCTGGACGGCACAGCGTCTTCTTCCCGTCTGATGCATGTTTTCAAACACCTTTCGCCCTTCAAAGGCGCATCCATTCATCTGGTTTATACACGGTGGGAGGTCAAAACCTATCATCTGGAAGAATACTTTGATGAAATCCGCCGTTATATTCAAAGTGGCGGCTATGATGTGGAATTGGTGGTTAAAAATAAAAAATTTCCCAATGCAATCCTGGAAGTGGCCGAACAAAAAAACGCGGATCTGATTGCTTTTGGTGTCAGGGAAGAACTTTATCGGGATAAAATCCAGTTTGATCAATCCATTGTTCATTCCATCATGGAAACCAGCAAACTTCCCGTTTTCACCGCACGATAATATCGTCTCAGCGGTATTTCTGCCGTTTGGCATAAAAGGCTTCCTTGTCCGCATACATGGCATGGTCAGCCTGTTTCATAACCAGTTCCGGATCAATATTTTCAGAACTGGCCAGTCCAATGCTCATGCGGATAGGAATGATTTCTTCAGTTCCATCAGGATATTGACAGGTCATGAAGGCCTGCTGTTCTTTCAGTCTGATGCGCTCCAGCAGATTATGGGCGGTCTGATAGCCAGAGGCCGGACACAACACCACAAATTCATCTCCCCCCAGACGCACGACCACATCCGTTTTTCGGCACACCGCCAGCAACAGATCCGCAACAGCGATGATCATTTTGTCTCCGGCTCCGTGGCCGAACACATCGTTCACGCGTTTGAGTCCGTTCACATCAATCAGCAGAATGGAAAATACCCGTTGTGACAGCCGTTTCTGGGTGTCAATCGCCCGGTGAAGTTCCTTGTCAAAAAACAGTCGGTTGAAAGCGCCTGTCAATCCATCTGTATTGGCAATGCGTTCGAGTTCCATGGTGAGTTGCTTGCTTTCAGCAAAGGCGGTGACCTGCTCCAGAAACAGGGTGATGATTTCCAGAGAAGGCTGTGGAATCGATTTGCCCTTGATGAACAGGCTCACAATCAAACGCCCTTCAATGCCTCTCATGGCCAGCACATGGCATGGAATGGTGGTTTCTCCCTGAACAAAACCGACAGCGAATGAAGCATATTGCGCTGCGGAACGGTAATCCAGGTGACGTGCCAGAATTTCTCCAGACTGCTCGTAAAGAGCGTCCTGCTCCTCTTTGGAAAGTCCAAGGAAATGAGCGAATTCGATGATATCAGGCCGTTCCTTGGAAATCAGCATGGCAAATTGCCATCGGGGAAAAATCTGCTGAAGTTGCTGGAGAATGTAATCAAAACTGGGGCTGAGTTCGCGTGCCTGATGTAAAAAAGTGCCCGTCTGGAACAAGGACCGAATGATCTGGTTCTGATGGGTGACAAGTTGGTTGGTTTCCTGCAGATCCGCGGTGCGTTCGGCCACTTCATGTTCCAGTTCCTCCAAGATTCTGGCGTTTTCAATGTAGGGCCCCAACTGCTGTCCAATTTTTTCAAGAAAGGCTTTTTCTTCATGCGTATAGGGCATCGAATCAATTTTGGGTGTCAGCAGGATGAGGCCTATCAGCTTTCCCTGAAACAGCACGGCCTGAATCAGTTCTGATTCCAGCAACCATTTTTCAAAACTGGCCGGCAGAGTTTGAGATATGGCCCAGGCTTCGACCTGTTCCTGAGAAATCTGATACTGTCCGCTATAGAACATGGATCCAAGTGAAATATCCGAGGTCAGAATCACAGCCCGCTCCTTGCTCAGCAATCCCTCCTGAGTCCCAAATAATCCTGTGGAATGATTGAAGGCATCCCAGCCAATGAATTCATCATTCCCGGAACGTGAGTCTGAGGTCAGATTCTTTGCAGGAAGATCTTCAAGTTGCGGCGGCAAATGGTTCAGGAACAGAAGCGTACAACGTGACGACCAAAGTTCCTGAAACACCACAGAACAAATCAGTTGCTGTATGTCTTTGAGGCGGCGCACATCCGCCAATTGATTGGTCATGTGGATAAATGACTCCTTGAGATCATCATTCCGGTAGCGGATCAACAGGCTCAACAGGAAATTCCAACTGCGCCACAACACAGGAAACATAAAAAAAATCAGCAGGGTTTTCCATGGAAATCCCTGTGTCTCAGGATTGGGATAATCATAGAGCAGAGTGTCTACGCTCCACAGAATGACCAGCAATCCCGTAAAAAATATCAGTCCTCTCACAATCCTGATTATTTCACGAAAATGATTGCGGAACAGGCCATAGGCCAGCAACAGCAGGGGCATGAAAATGAAACCGCCCAGGGGATACACTTCATAACCATACAGGGCCGGCAGGTCGCACAGCGTCAGGACAATCATGGCGATAAACGCCCACAGCAGAACCTTGAACTGAAATTGCTGAAACACATTGTTCGTGTTGCGGTAAGCCTGCTGAATCAGGTAGATCATGTAAATCATGTTCAGAATCCAGAGTCCGCCCATGATATCAAACAGAAAGCTCCGATGTGGAAAATAGCCGAAATAGAACAGATTCACGCTCTGAAAATAGACCGCGCTCTGGGTGAATGGTGCCATGAGGAATGATATTCCATAGGCCAGATACATGTTTTTCAGGAGCGATGGATGCCGGAGGATGAGGTAACACAAATGGACGCACACCCCCCAGATGAACACAAACAACACCTGTCCCCAGCGTGCCAGTTTCAACGCGGCAACGGGATCGCTGATGAGTGTGTTGACGCCAATATTGAGATTGATGACACCGAACAACAGGCAGATGCCGCTGAACACATGTGACAAACGATGATAAGGACTCAAGATCAACAGCGTAGTGGACAGAAACAGGCAGAATCCAAATGACAGCAGAGGGGGGATGCCATAGGGAACAATTCTTTCAATAATGCCAGCAATCGGGAGTGGATCAATCACCATCAGCGATAAACTGAGGGCGCATCCATAACCCGCAAAGATCATCAGTTTGACAATTCCGGACTTAATTTCCCGGGACGTCTTTCTGTTAATGGGAAACAGACCATGACGGAAAATGCCATAGGCAATCATCAACGTGGGAATGAATATAAAATCCCCAATCGGGAGCAGATTGATCCCGAAAATCGCGGGAATATTGCCCAGACAAAAAAGGCTGTAAGCCCACAATCCCGTCATGGTGTAGATCACCCTGATTCTCAAAGGCCGGTCATCCGGTGATTGTTTCCAGACTCTGGATAAAATGTAACTGCACCAGAGCACCCCTGACAGGATCACAAAAACCAGCAAACCCAGGCCCCATCGCCCCTGAGGATAAAGTCCAAACGTCAGATGATTCATGGAATCGGCAAAAAAAAACGGAGTCAGGGTCAGATACATCAAACCGAATCCCAACCCATAAAACACATAGACCAAAATCCGTTGCGGACGCCCGGCCATGACATGCACCAGATGCATGAACAAACCCACGTTATTTACAGCGATCAGCGCAAAAACTTTGGAAGCCTTGAGTGCTGAAGATTCCTGTTCCGGCAACACCCATTGCCCTGTCAGACTGATGGCGGAGAGCAGACTGAAAACGAAACAGATCAGACCAAACAGGATCATTTCCGCATGGCGCAATCCCCGCAAAAAGCAGAAAATAGCCATACCCAGACAAATCAACACAGATAACAGGGCCGGAATTCCATCTGGAACAGTCATGTCATAAAAGGCGATCCAGTTGGTAATGCCTAAGGCTTTCACATGATATAAACCGCCAAACACCAGCACAAAGGGAATCAGAACCACATACGACAGGACTTTCCCCATGTCGCCTTTTTTCAACATGGCGAGGCTGAAGCCAAAGATTTTGTATCTCAACATTCCATAAGCCATGAGAGACAAGGGAATGAAAGCAAAACCGCCGGGCGGATAAACTTCAAAACCAACCGTTGGCAGAATATTCAACCCGATCAGGATCCAGGTCAGCAAAAACCCGCCAAACAGATACTTGAATTTGATCTGGTCATCCGTGGAGAGATCAGGCCGTTTCATGACAGAACGAAACAGCAGCAGTGTGTAAAAACCGAGCGGAATTCCTAAAAACGCCAACACCAGAAAGCCGGACCGACCTTGAATCATGTAGCCGAAATAATAGTCCTGTCCCTCAGAAAAATACCATGTGGACTGGATCACAGGAAACAGCAACGTGACTAAGGCATAACCTGACCATTCCAGCCATTTACGGTTGTTTATGCCGGAGATCGCATGGAGAAACTGGATGCCGGCACACAGCGAAAACGCGATGACGGTATGATTGATCCGGGCAAATTGATGAATCATCTCAGGAGAGGAAAAAATCATGATTCCCAGCAGTTCTGTGCCTACCAGAAAAATACTGACACACATGATGGAAAACAACCGGTGCTCTCGTTGTTTGCCGGTTTTAGCGGAGAGAATGAGCAGGAACAGGCCCGTCAGTTGTGTCAATACTGGCGGAATGGCATAAGGAATGAGATGATCCAGACGGAACAGTTCATTCATCGGCAGGACTCCGGGAGGTGGAGTCCTTCAGCAAAGGGTATGTTCATGAGGCACGCAGAAAATTCAGATTATTCAAACCCGTCTGAACTCCTGCGTTGGCATTTATGGATTACAGGCATGAATGTTGCCGGTTGCCATACAGTCCAGGTTCCATCGGGTAACACGTCCGTTGTAGATGGCGAATCGTGGCTGAGGTTTTGCCACACATGGCTACCATCTCCACTGTATGTGGCATTTGCGTCAGCTTTTGTCCACCGGGAAATTCGATGATTTCCTTCATCAGCAACATAAATATAATTGCGTAAAAAGAATGTTGACGCTTCTTTCTTTTTTTTGCTAGAGATAACTCATCCGCAACCGATGATTGTTCCGTTTTAACAAAGAGGCTCCATGATTCAAATTTCAGCTTTATCCTTGATCTTCCGTGCTCCCGGCAGAATCCTCCTGTCTGTCTGTCTGTCTGTCTGTCTGTCTGTGGGGCGTGCCGGTTTTACGTGCGGAAGTCAATCCCGATGGTTCCCTTTCTTATCAGATTCCAATTGAAATTCCTCCGGGACGGATTGGAATGCAACCTTCTCTGGCACTGAACTATCATTCTCAGTCAGGAAACGGTATCGCTGGAGTTGGCTGGAGTTTGTCCGGACTACCGCTAATCCAGAGAATTCCTTATGATCGTGGAGTGAACTACGATGAAAACGACACGTTTGCTGGACCTACGGGGCGACTTGTCCGGATTAGTGACACCGAATATCGTGACCTCCATGGTAATCTTGCCAGATATGAACCCCGATCCGGATGCCCCGGCGGTCCTTGTGGATGGATCGTTTATCAACCAGGCGGAATCAAAATGGTGTTTGAACCGATCACCCACAGTCCGGAAGGAGCAGCTCTTGATTGGCCGTTGGTCAGGGTTGAGGACGCCCATGGAAATTTTTACACCGTGGAATATCTCGCCACTGCCAACAACGGCGCATGGATGCCTTCTCAAATCAAATACACTCTGGGAAACAATACCTCCGCCTATCATCAGCTTCGTTTCGAATATGAATCCCGGCCTGATCCTGTGAGCGGTTATCATGGCGGAATCCGGTTTGACATGGATCAACGGCTCCATGCTATTGTCACGGGTTCTGTCGCCGACGATCAGCGGGAATCCATATTCCGGCAATATGTGCTGGAATATGAGGAGAGTGCTATGACAGGACGCGGTGTTTTGAAAAAAATCCATTTGACTGACCAGGATGGAACAGAAATGGATGCCGCGCACGCCTGGTATGAATTTGAAACACACACCGGCAAAAATGGATTCGCTCACCAACGCTGGAATGGCACTTTGCCTCCCGGTGCGTTTACCGGCGATTTCAATGGGGATGGGCTGACAGATCTGGCGGAAATCAAAGATGGTCAAACCAATATTTTTTGGTCCAATGGCGCTGAGGGTTTTGTCAAACACACCACCATCACAGGTCTATCCCAGCAAAAAATGGGAAGTGACGCTGACAACATGGGGCTTCTGACCGGCGATTTCAATGGCGATGGCCGCATGGATCTGGCGGGAATGTATCAGGGTGGAAACGCGCGGGAAGCATGGAAGACTTTTGTCTATATCGAACTGTCCAATACCGATGGCATCTCTTCCGTCAGCCAATCGCCCTTCACTTCCCAATTCTGGGTGGCTCAGACACCTGGTGTGATCGCTCAAAGCGGTGGAGAAAGAAACGACTATCATGTGTTAACCGGCGATTTCAATGGTGATGGCAAAACCGATATCGCCACACTGAGACGCGCGGCCAATCAGATGGATGGCTGGAAAACCGGCATCCGTCTCGAACTTTCAACCGGCAGTGGCTTTACGCCTCAGGTCTGGAATGCGGCATTGCCCGGGCACATGTTCAATGAGGGCGCTCCAGCTCAGGATTACAAACTCATCACCGGTGATTTCAACGGCGACGGCAAAACCGACATCGCCGCCATTGCCAGAAGTCCTGAACAAAGTGGATGGCACCATCAGGTGTATGTAGAACTTTCAACCGGTGGCGGATTTGTCTCTCAAGGATGGACAGCCGGGCTTCCGGCCAGAATTTTTGAAGCTGGAGAAACCATTCATGATTATCAGATTCTGCCTAGGGATTTCAACGGCGACGGCCTGACGGATCTGGCGGCGGTGCATGTGTCCACCGCGGAATCCAGCCCCTGGTATGGCAATGCCCTGCTGGAACTTTCCACCGGCAAGGGATTTGTTTCCCGACAATGGACAGCGTCCCTGCCGGGGCACATGCGGCAGGGTGCTGGCACCACCCTGGATTACCGGGTGATTCCAGTCGATCTGAATCAGGATGGAAGAACCGATCTGATCGCGTTTTCCAAAGCGTTGGGCGACAATGGCTGGAAAACAAATTTTTATGTGGAACGTTCCTCTGGAAACAGCTTTGTTTCAGAATCATGGCCCGCAACCTTGCCCACACTCTGGTCCCGTTGCCGTTCCCTGAATGATGCCCATGTGTATCTGGGGGATTTCAATGGCGATGGGGCGCTTGATATCACCAGCAATGGCTGTGATTCTTCCAGTGCCGCGACCGCCCGGATGGAGCTTGGATTTTCCTTTCGTCCGGATTCGATGACCCGGATTCGGGAACCATTGGGTGCGATGAACAGTTTTGTCTGGTCTCCACTTTCCAAATTGTCGGCGGCTCTCTTATTTTCCACTGACCCGCCATGTCACGCTGACGCTGTCTTTTGCCAGCAAACACGCCCCAATGCCTCACCGCGCTGGCTCGTCACCGAAGTTCAGCTTAAGGATGGCCGTCTGGCTGATCCGGTATCCCGTCAGCGGCTGGATTATGAAAACCGACGATTTCTGCCCGGAACGCCTCAAACCATACAGGACCTGGGGTTCAGCCGTCGAACCCTCACCGATCTCATCACGGGGGCCATCCTCACCGAAGATTATTCCCAGGCCAAAGACACCGCGGGAATGCCGCTTTCAGTCCGGCGCTCCAGTCCGGACGGCATGGCGGAACAACTCATGGAATATGGCTATGAGACGCAAACTGTATCCGGAGAAATCCGTCGGATTTTGACACGTTCGGTCAACAGCAGTCAAAATGAATGGCATGGTGTTGACACGTATGATTACGACACCTCTGGACGGATCATCCGCAATCAGCAATGCGGTGGTCCGGCGACAGAACCCCATGAAACCTGCCGACAAACCGAAATCCGGTACACCGCGGAATCCGGTGTGGAATCACCCCGCTTCGGTTTGCCAGAGGAAATCCGGATCACTGGCGGAAATCTCCTGCTGGATGCCTGGCGCAGAGAATACAATTCAACAGGCGATCTGATTAAAACCCGACGGTTTTTCTGTGCGGACGCATCCTCTTGTGGTTGGAATCAGGGGGCCTGGCAAGACTGGTCCGGTGCCGGATATGACTCCGCTGGAATGCTGGTTTCCACACAGGACGCCACCGGACAAACCCTCCAGACCCTGACATGGGACGCCCGCTACCACGCGTTTCCGGTTTCCGGCACCAACGCTTTAGGGCACACCTGGTCCCGGAGTTATGACATCCATGGTCAATTGCTGGAAGAAACCACCCCCAATGGCCGCACCCGTCAATGGCATTATGATTCCTGGGGTAGCCCCACTGCGTCACAGGATGAAGCCGGTTATCTGACCACGATCGAATACCGCAATCAGGGCAATCCCAAAACGAGGCATCAGGAAATCAGACAATGGAAAAAAGCCGGAATATCACCCGATCAACCTACCGGCGCGTTTTTTTATCAGCGGATGTATCAGGATGGTTTGGGACAGGTGTTTCAGATCCGTAAAAAAGCTGAACCGGATGAACAGGGGCAGGCCAGAGATCTGGTGAGCAAGTTCAACCGTTCGTTTGATGCCGCCACCAAAACCTGGATGACACAACAGGATGAACCCTTTCTGGTGTCAGCCTCCCGCGCGCCATCCTCCGAAACAGCTTCTTATTCATGGATTCAACGGAGTGACACCCTGGGACGACCTGTGAAAGCGGGTTACGCTGACAACTGTGAAACCATCTATTCATGGACGGCCACAGGTGTAGAAACCGGCAATTCAGGAGATTATTTCTGTCGTCCGGGGCAGACACGTTACACTCTGGCGGGAATCGGACAAAACCGGATCACCGGTGTGGAGGATAAACAGGGAAACAAAACCGTTTATCAGTATGATCTGATGGATCGGTTGATCAGGGTGGTGCCTATGGGGCTGGAATCACAAGCCATCACTCTCGAATGGGATAGCTGGGGCCGCAAGCGGGCCATCCATGATCCAGCGGCCGGCACCATTCGTTGGACATGGAATCCGGATGGAACCCTCGCCAGCCAGACCGACGCGCCCGGTCATACCATCACCTTCCGTTATGACAAACTGGGCCGGATCATTGAGAAAACCCTTCCCGGCCCTAAAATCGTGACTTATGAATATGACCTGAATCCTGATGGAATCGGTCGCTTGAGCCGGATCACGGATGACTCCGGGAGCACCCTCTGGCGTTATGATGCCCGCGGTTCTGTGCTCAGCAAAACCGTAAGTATCAAGGGATTGGTCGGAAGCCAGACCCTCCGCACCACCAGGAACTATCTCAACCGTCCCGCGCAAGTCAGACTGCCGGACAAATCCATCGTCAAATATCTGTGGAATACGGGTGAAAAACTGAAGGAAATCCAGTTGGACGGCATCCCTTATGGACGCTTCGCCCAATATGATGACTACGCCCCCGGTGACAACGCTTCCCCCTATTCGATTCAAACCGGGGTTGGCATGGCCACCCCTGAAGCCACCCAAACAACAACGCAGGGAATCTGGTTGGGGCGTGTCACCTTCAGTTCTGTGCCGACCAGAGGCAAAAGATGGAGAACAATTTCATGGCAAACTTCCGGCGGCGACAATGATCCGTTTGTGACCAGCATTGCGGACACGGGTTTCAGCTACTATCATAACTGGAACGTGAGCTGGGATGAGTCCCGACATCTGACAGACATCAAATGGGGAGCGCAAAATGACGATGTGATTGTGCGTTACGGTTATGACAAACCGGGAAATGTACTCAACATTGAAACGCCCTACCATGTCCGAACCTTTGAACCCGACACGGAAAACTCCCAACGCCTGACCACCGGCCTGACCACCACTTACGTTACGGGAGAAACCCGGTTCCCCTTTTCCGCCCGGTATGATCAGGCAGGCAATCTGCTGGAAAAAACCATGGACGGAGAGCGTCATGAATACGCTTATGACAGTCAGAACCGGCTCATTGAGGTGAAGAAAAACGGCAAACTGGTTCAGACCAACCTGTACAATGACCTGGGCGAACGGGTACGCAAGGAAGTGTATGACCAGAATGGCGGCACCCTGACCGTGTTTTATCCGTTTCCGTCGTATGAAATCCGCCAACATTCGTTGAGCCGGGATCACGCGGTCATTCGCTATCTGCATCGGCATGGAGGCCTGAAACTGGCCGCTGTGGTCAACCACCGTGAAGGCAGAAAAATGAAATTGCCCGCCAAAAATCCGCCGGAACTGGTGTTTGGTCCGGAAGTCTATCCTGAAGCGCGAACCCTGTTTTATCATCATGACCCGCTGGGTTCCACCATCCAGGTGACAGACGAAGATAACGATCAGGTGGAAGGTTTTCTGTATTACCCGCATGGAGAAATGATGACCAATGGACAGGAAATGAACAATCAGGTCAACCATCTGTTTGCGGGACATGAATATGATCAGGAAACCGGCCTGTATTACATGAAAGCCAGGTTTTATGATCCGAAAACCGCCCGATTCCTGACTCCGGACACCATCATTCCCGATCCCTACCGTCCTTCGGCGTATCATCGCTACGCCTGGGTGGAAAATGATTTCCTCAACGCCACCGACCCCACCGGCCATTTCAAGGTACCCTCCTTCAGTGTCAATTTCGACAAACCCGACTGGGTCAAGGATTTACAGCATGGTGCCGATCAGACTCTGCAACAGACCTTCAGTGCTTTTGGTCAGGGAGTCAATCAGGGGTTGAATAATCTGGCCTATGGCGTCAACACTTTCGCTCACACCGCCAGCGCAGGAGTCGGGAACCTGGCCCAATCCTTCGGCATTCCGGCCAATCCGGTTGATGGACTCAATTCTCTCAGAAATCATGTCGTTGATGCTTTTCATGGCGGAATGCATGGGGTTCATGTCAGTGTGATTGGTTTGCACCGTAATTTTGAGCAGGTCGGCATGTGGGGAACTAGAAATCCTGAGTTAACCGCAACCATTGCGGGATTAGGGGGAGCGGCGGTATGCGGATCAATCACTTTTGATCCATCTATAGCAACAGCATGTGCAGGAGCTGCATATGGTTTTGTTTCGGCAATGTATGAGGATAAGGGAAGTGAAGAAATTTTGGAACGGACATTAATCTATGGTGCAATAGGATATGTAGGTGGATCAGCCATTGTTGGGGTAATAGGAACCTCACAAGCTCCATTGGCTTTAAGTGGGCCATACTTGGTTTATACGGGTGTCGCTTGGTTGATTAATAAACCTATCGAAAAATTCTCCAGAGATGCCTATCTTTCCCCACCAGACAGGATTAGCGGTAATCTGCTAGAGATTAGAAGAAGACGTGATAGCGTAGTGAATATTCTCCGAAGTGACCGGGATCGTTTGTGGAATTTGATTGTCCCCTAACTTTAACTTTGGAGATACATATGTTTATACAAAAGATGTTTTTGACTGGATACATATTAATCACAGCCACCATTTTGGTTTCTTGTTCAGCCACAGGACCATTGTTTAAAGAATCATCTAAGGTTGATGATTGGGCAACGGTGTATATTTACAGACCTAGAGTTTTTTGTTTAAGCGCAAGAAAACCAGATATTTATATAAATGGAGTCAAAATTATTGAATTACAAAACAATGGTTATACATCATTTCGTCTCAAACCAAATACAAATTTAATCGAATCAAAGGGATTGAATGATTCACCAAGTATGCATACAAAAATTAATTTTGAGTTATTTGATACAAATCAATATTACATTGAATATCATATCGTATGTAATTGGGGGATCATAGGAATGAATGGATATGCCATTTTTAAGGTTAAAGAAAAGATTGTAGCACTCCCCGAAATCTCCCAGACTCACTATCAAGCACCACTCATCGAATATGTGGAATCGTCTACGTCACAGCAATGAACGCAAAACAAATGCGGACGATTCCACCATCCAGGTGACCGACGAAGATTACGATCAGGTGGAAGGATTTCTGTATTACCCGCATGGAGAAATGATCACCAATGGCGCGGCAATGAACAATCAGGTCAACCATCTGTTCGCGGGGCATGAGTATGATCAGGAAACCGGCCTGTATTACATGAAAGCCAGGTTTTATGATCCGAAAACCGCCCGATTCCTGACTCCGGACACCATTATTCCCGATCCCTACCGCCCTTCGGCGTATCATCGTTACGCCTGGGTGGAAAATGATTTCCTCAATGCCACCGACCCCACCGGCCATTTCAAGGTGCCCTCCGTCAGTGTCAATTTCGACAAACCCGACTGGGTCAAGGATTTACAGCATGGCGCAGATCAGACTCTGCAACAGACCTTCAGTGCTTTTGGTCAGGGCGTCAATCAGGGGTTGAATAATCTGGCCTATGGCGTCAACACTTTCGCTCACACCGCCAGTGCCTTCACTAAAAACATGGGTTCTGATTTTCAGAACATCGACCTTCGTGTTCCAGGTACCATGCTCTGGGACGGCATCCAGCGGGATATTTGGGGACAACTTATTGAACGTCCGGCCGCCAGAAATTACACATTGACGGCCTCTGGACTGGGCTTTGTTGCTGGATTGGCATGTGGTGCGGCGGCATCGCCATCCGCTACTGGTGCCGCAGTTGCCGCAGGTGCTTGTAGTGGTGCTGTTTATGGTTATGTAACAGCCAAATACGAAGGAAAACATCCTCGGGATATAGCTATTCGTACCTTTAGTTATGGAGTTATCGGGGCTATTGCGGGAGGTATAGCCTATGAAGTTTTAGGGCCAGCTGGTAATTTTGGGGAATGGGGCGGGCATTTACCCGGCACATATAATCGGGAGTTGATGAATGCGTACTTTATCCGAGCTGGGCTTGGTCTTTCATTTTCAGTAATATTAGAAGAGATTTTTCGTCCTCTGGTTGAAGACCCTTCATATTGGCATGAGAGGTTGTAACCATGATTTCCTTTAGAATGTTATGGCTAATTAGCATCTGTATCATGTCAGTAGCCTGCTCTGCAACAGGAACACTTTACAATGATGATTTATCATTATCAGATAAATATATCATAATTTACAGACCGGATCATTTTTGCGGAATATTGGGCACTCCCGATGTAATTATTAATGATCATTTGATTTTAAAAATTAAAAACAATGGGTATACAAAAGTGGTTGCAGATCCAGGCGAATATACCATTGAGATAAAATTTTCTGGTATTCCAGGAGCTAACGTTTATAAGTTGATCCAAGTTCAAAAAGAATACAGATACTATTTAAAATACAAGATAGGATGTTCCATCTATGGCATCATAAATTTTCCGACAACACTTCAAATCATGAAATATGAAAATGCACTTTCTGAACTTGCCCATACACACTTTCAACCGCCATTAATAGAACATGTGGAACCTGTTGAATCAACGCAATAAAAACAGGACTCTCAGGGTTCCACCATCCAGGTGACAGACGAAGATAACGATCAGGTGGAAGGTTTTCTGTATTACCCGCATGGAGAAATGATGACCAATGGACAGGAAATGAACAATCAGGTCAACCATCTGTTTGCGGGACATGAATATGATCAGGAAACCGGCCTGTATTACATGAAAGCCAGGTTTTATGATCCGAAAACCGCCCGATTCCTGACTCCGGACACCATCATTCCCGATCCCTACCGTCCTTCGGCGTATCATCGCTACGCCTGGGTGGAAAACGATTTTCTCAACGCCACCGATCCCACCGGTCATTTCAAGGTGCCCTCCGTCAGTGTCAATTTCGACAAACCCGACTGGGTGAAGGACTTACAGCATGGTGCGGATCAGACTCTGCAACAGACCTTCAGTGCTTTCGGTCAGGGCGTCAATCATGGGTTGAATAATCTGGCCTATGGGGTCAACACCTTCGCTCACACCGCCGGCACGGGAGTCGGGAACCTGGCCCAATCTGTCGGCATTCCGGCCAATCCGGTTGATGGACTCAATTCTCTCAGAAATCATGTCGTTGATGCTTTTCATGGCGGAATGCATGGGGTTCATGTCAGTGTGATTGGTTTGCACCGTAATTTTGAGCAGGTCGGCATGTGGGGAACTAGAAATCAACATGAAACTGCTACTATTGCTGGGCTAGGAGCAGGAGCCGTTTGTGCCAGTACAGGGGTTGGTTTAGCGGTTGCTGGTGCTTGTGCTGGATCAACATATGGTTTTGTTTCAGCTATGTATGAAAATAAAGGAACTGAAGAAATCCTGGAACGAACATTAGTCTATGGTGCTATTGGATATGCAGGAGGATCTGCAACTATTGGATTGATTGGCGTTTCTAATGCGCCCTTAGCTCTCAGCGGACCATACATTTTGTATACAGGAGCATCATGGATGATTAACAAACCCATCGAAAAATTTTCCAGAGATGCCTATCACTCACCGCCAGATCAATTCAGAGGTAATCTCACAGACTTTAGAAGAAGACGAAATAGTGCTGTCGAGGTTCTCCGTAGAGATAGAGATCGTTTATGGAATTATTGATACTCTAATGATTTTTGTGAAAGTGATCACTTTATGAAACAATCATCACAACAAATTCTCAGTTATATTGTAGGTATATGCGCTATTCTAAACTCATGTTCCGCTACAGGACCAACATTCATAGACGCAAAAAAATCAGATAGTTTTGCTTTAATTTATATATATCGTCCAAATGTTTTTTGTGGCAGTGCACGTAAACCCGACATATCTATTAATGATAATAAAATATTAGAGCTTCAAAATAACGGATATACTCAAATTTATGTAAAGCCTGGTGATATACACATAAAAGCTAGTGGCATTGATAATACTCCTCGGTTGAATACTTCCTTAAACATTAATGTTGAAACTTATAAAAGTTATTTCATCAGATATAATGTTGAATGTGAGATTTTCTTATTTCTTGTTGAACCATTTGCGAAATTTCAATTAGTTGAGCAGAGTATAAATCTTCGAGAAATCTCCCAGACGCACTATCAACCACCTTTGATAGAATATGTTGAACCTGCTGAATCAACAAAATAAATACACCATCCATATGACAGACGAAGATAACGATCAGGTGGAAGGTTTTCTGTATTACCCGCATGGAGAAATGATGACCAATGGACAGGAAATGAACAATCAGGTCAACCATCTGTTCGCGGGGCATGAATATGATCAGGAAACCGGCCTGTATTACATGAGAGCCAGATTTTATCGTGGTGAAATAAATGGTATCAATTTGTGGATCGCTGGGAAATGGTTTTTCAATTTCAACCATTTCCAGTCTTCCAAACCCGTCTGAACTCCTGCGTTGGCATTTATGGATTACAGGCATGAATATTGCCGGTTGCCATACAGTCCAGGTTCCATCGGGTAACACGTCCGTTGTAGATGGCGGTTGTGTACAGATAGGTGTGGCTGGTTCCATCACTCACCGTTGTTGCAATTGCCAGACTTTCAGGTTCCAGCATCATGGTCACGGGATAGGAACTGCCGGTGCTGACAGCTTCAATGGATGGCCCCTCTTGCTGTTCTTCCCATTGCAGAGTTCCACTGCCCAGCCAGCCGGCAAAACGTCCGGAGTCCTTTTCCCAGCGGGAAACACGCTGATTTTTTCTGTCCGCGACATACAGGTAGTGATCATCGACTGAAACATCTCCGGGAGAATCGAAGTGATATTTCCCGGATCCCGCGACAACCGCGGCCGCATGCCAGCCTTCCTGACCACCGCCCAGCCACACATGACCACCATCTCCACTGTATGTGGCATTTGTGCCGGCTTTTGTCCATCGGGAAATTCGATGATTTCCTTCATCCGCAACATAAATATAATTTGCGTCAACAGTTATGCCCTTGGGATAGCTGAAATAATTCACATCATTTTTACGGCTTCCTGTTTGTTGAGTCATGGTCTGATTCCACTGGGTCTGTCCGTTGCCAATAAATCCGGCATAGGCGCCTGTGGTCAGATTGCGCCGACTCACTCTGCTGGAACCATAGCTGGTGACATACAGATATGGAGGATTGGATGTTTCATCAATGGCGATTCCCCAGGGACTGTTGAACATTTTCACATTGAGATCCACATTGCCCATCGCGGTTGGCGCGGCAGGTTGCTGTCCGTTCACATCCTGCCAGGTATCTTTTTCAGCATCACCGAGCCATGCCACAAAGTTTCCATTCTTGTCCCATTTAACAATCCGATAGTTGTTCCGGTCCGCGATATAAATATTTCCGGCAGAATCTACCGCAAGGCCCTGAGGCGAATTAAAACTGCGTCGGCAATGGTTGTTCACCAGTTTTCCATTTTTGGTTTTCCATCCGTTTCCGGTTTCATTATCAGACGCGCAATCGGTCACGGCATTTCCAAGACGGCCTTCAAACACTCCGGAATCAAGATCCCAGCGTGAAATTCCATGGTTGATGGAATCAGAAACATACACATAATTTTTGTCTGTGCCGGTTTGTTTTAAGGCGACCGCGACACCACGGGTCCGGTAAAAATATGAATCCATATTTCCCCATTCAGCACCGGGACCGATCTGCCATCCTGATTTTCCGCCACCAATCCAGGAAACAAGCTGGTCCATGCCATAAGGAAGTCGTCCGACACTCAAACATTCGCCCTGTGATGCGGCGTTCCAGAGAAGCAGGTGGTATTCGGAAAGAACAGGCTCCTGATTCAGCGAGATCATGGCGTCATGCGCATAAAGTGCGATTTCCGCTTCATTGTTCTCATTAAAACTGGCTTTGGCCACTTTGATACCGGCATCCATTCCGCTTTGTTCAGGAATATAAACCGTTGTCACACCACTGCTCATAAAACTCAGATAAACATAGGATGCCGGTGGCAGACATTGAATGGAATGATTACCCAGAGGCAAAGCGTTTTTCTGAAAAGCCACTCCACTTTTTCCATAAGCCGCGATTCCCGCATTTTGATAAGAAAGTTCGTCAAAACGGCTGGAGCCTGTTTGAGATAGCTTTCCGGACTCTTCCTGAAAACGGATAAGGCTACGTCCGCTGGCCATTAGCCAGTTGGTGACAACCCAGTCGCCGAACATGCCGCTGAAATTCCAGTCTTTCTGGTAGGATTTCAGACTGTCCACCACCCCTTGAATTCCTCCCTCATTGGCTGAAACCAGCAAATTCATGAGAGACACCGCATTGTCATGGGACCCCGCACGGTGGCGCAGATAATTAAAAAACAGATTGGATTGCAGATAACTTGTCAATGAATGCTCATTATTCAGGCCCAGATCAAACAGCGATGGAGTCTTTCCCCCCAGAACATTTTGTACACCCGACAGACTGTATTGTGTCATCCGTTCAATCTGGTTCATCATCAAACCGGCTGTGAGTTGGGGAGCCTGTTCTGCAAGAGCCTCAGCAACGCCGGGAATATGATTGGGAACACCTTCAATGGCGATCCGATGATAATAGGCACACATGTGTGATGCTTCATGGAGTTCTGTTTCAATGGCCAGTTGGTGTCCTTTGGTTTGGGCATCGGGAGTGCCACCAAAAGCTTTGCCATTATAAAAAGGGTTCAAGTCCATATAAAGAATCTGGTTTTCATTGGAATAACCACGCAGATTTTCCGCGGTTTCAATGGTGTTGAGTGTTCCATAAGTGGCCAGATTTTCAGGGTGTTCATACAAGGCTGAAGTCAATGAGTTTTTGTAAAGATCTCGTGGAGCAAAAAATCCGCCCAGAAATTCCGGATTTTGTTCACTGTAATCATCCTTGATATCGACAGCGAGCACAACAATTCGGCCTGTTTTCTGAACATCCGGGCAATTTCCCAGTCCATAAATTTTCTGAAGATTATCATAGCCAGTTTCCAGTTCGTTCAGCAACGTTTGGGCTTCCAGAGTGGTCATCAAATTTTTCTGGGAATTATCCAGATACAACACAAAATGAGGCGTTTGAGCCATGAAGTCCGCATCCACCTGAGTGAAGGATGCCAGGGTGTCTTCAATCGTGGACTGACTGTTTTTAACCCAGAAGCGATAGCTCACAGGTCCGGGTGTTCCGGAAACAGGGCATTGTTCCACACTGGCTCCCGGAGGGCACTCAGACGGATCAGCGAACGGTGACTCTCCAAGGTGGGATTCCAGATCCTGATTGACCTCGTTGAGGGAAGTCACCTGGTCTGGCCGGAGCTTGAGCGATGTGACTTCATTTTTCCATGGCAACATACTGTCCACATAATCACAACCCGCAAGAAATACAGTCAATACGAACAGAATTCTCCAAAAGATGGGTAAGTGCTGATCAGCGTTTCTTGTTTTCATGGGGCACCTTGAAATATTTAAAAAGTCAGAGGTCATAAAGTAAGGTTCCCCACCAGTGGCAGGGAACCGGAAGGTTAATGAATGAATCTTACCAGCCTTGTCCAATCGCGGTACAGGCAGGATTGAAATCAGGTGTAGAAACCCGGTCAGCACAACCAACCAGCGGGGTGACCTGTTCCAGTCCAAGAGCATTGATCAGGAAGGTCAGGTTCTGGATACCAGTACTGCTGTTAACCAGCGTGGCAACATGACTTCCGCCCAATCCGGGAAAGTTTACATTCTGAGCCGCGTAGGTATAAACCACACCACCTTTGAGAACTCGAACCAGTCCTTCTCTGTTGGTGATGGTCGTTCCCCGATAATACAGAGAAGCATTGACACCAGAGAGCAAACTGGCCAGTGACGCGGCCTGGGTTTCGCCCTGGGTGTTGTGCAACAGCGTTACCAGTTCCGCATAGCCGATTCCCTGTGAAGCGTCTGCGCTAAAAGGCGCCAGCAGATCCGCGACCAGTGTGTCTTTGGTTCCGCCCAAATCGTTGACCAACCGTGAAACCTTGCTGATGTCTGTCACTTCAAGTCCATTCATCAAGCCAACCAGATCGGTGCTGGTCGATTTAGGATTCAAAATCACAGCATTGATCAGACTGACAACATGGTTCACATTGGAGGTATCATTGATGAATTGTGACAGTTTGGAACCAACGGTGATTTCGTCCACCAGTCGGGCAACATCACTCAGTGAAACCACATCATCAATCACAGCAATGAGTTTTGTCACATTGATCACTTCGTTCACCAGTGTGGCGACTCGTGGCGTTGAGGCGATTTTCAGGGAGTTGATCAACTCTGCCAGATTGTCAAAATTTCCCACTCCGTTGAGTAACACAACCAGCTTGCCTGAATCCGTCGTTCCATCGACAACATTCACCAGT
Source organism: SAR324 cluster bacterium (assembly GCA_015232315.1). Taxonomy (NCBI): domain Bacteria; class Deltaproteobacteria; species SAR324 cluster bacterium. The sequence continues at coordinate 39,637 of JADFZZ010000039.1, forward strand.
TTCTTGCCACCGGCCAGAACATCATCCACGGTTGCCTGAGTATGCGCAGTCTGGGCGTCAGACCATTGTGAACCAGCGGCCACATTATTGATCAGGGATGTCACGTTGGCTGGAACCACATCGTTGATCACCGTGACCAGTTTGGCGGCATCAGCGGTATTTTCCAGCAGATGAACCAGTGCGACCACAGAATTGTTGTTCGGCCATGCGCTGGAGGACTTGTTGACGCCATTGACAATATGAGCGATGTTTGCGACTTCGGTCACGTCATAAACCAGGTCAATGACTTTATCCATGTTGGTCACACCCCTGATCAGATCAGCGACTTTAGCAGGTCCTTCCTGTGCGGGGTCCAGACTGCTGATCAGACTGGTGACTTTTTCCAGATAAATCGACTGATCGCCTGTATTGCCAAAACCACGTTGACCATCCACCAGAGAACTCAATCTTGGCATTGCATTGATTTCCACATTTTCTACCACATAGCCCAGATTTTGAGCAGGTGCCGTCTCAACAGCAGGATCGGGCAACAGATTGATCAAGGCCACAATATCATTGCTGTCCTGAAGATCCTGAATGAGGTGCATCAGTTTGGTCATATTGCTGATACTGTTAAGCACCACGGTTAATTTTGCGGGATTCGGATCGACAGAAAGATTGTTGACCATGCCCACCAGACGGATCACACCTGAAGCGTTACCTGAAGGCGTCCCATCCCATGTTTGTGGGCCATGAACCTGTCCGGTCCAGGTGGTGCCATCATCCATTTGACTGATCAATTCACTGAGGCGAACAGGAACAACAACTCCGTCGATCAATTTTACCAGAGCCGAAGTGGAACTCACAGAGTCAACCACATAACCCAGTTTTCCGGCTCCCGGTATGGTGATGCCATCAATGATGGATGCCAGGCTTGAAGTGGTCGCAACAGATTGAATCACAGTGACCAGTTTGTTCATGGAAGAGGTTGCGTCCACAGTAGCAATCAGTTTGCCGGTGTTGCTCACATTCAACAGGATGTTTGAAAGTCTGGTGGTGACGTCTGTTGCCGGCATCAATGAAAGAATGCCGATCACTTTATTCAGATCAGAAACATGCGCGATGAGTCTGGATAGTTTTTCAATTTTGTCAGTATCACCATTGGCGTTCATCGAACGTGTGACACTCATGGCACTCACCAGACCGACAATTTTGGTGTCCAGTTCTTGTGCGGGTAATCCGTTGACCACATCCCCCAGTCGTTGAATCGTGTCTGAATCGGCAGGATATTGGCCATCGTAACGTTTTACGAGCATCTGGGCATCAATGGTGTTGAGCAACGCCAGAATACGAACCACACCCAGACCAGTTGCCGGTTCGGCATAATCATTACCAACCAGAACGACCAGTTTGTTGGGGTCGCCGACGATATTGACCAGTTGAATGATGTTGGAAGAACCCGCGCCATAAGACAGCGAATTCATCTGGGAAGAGCCGATATGGTCATACAGATACTGGGTTGTTTCAACGCCAAGGCCTGCGGCGAGTTGATCAAATTGACTTCGAGGGTCTTTCTGGTCCTGATTTTTCCTGACCGTGTAGGTGGTTGTTCTTGGCGCTTCAAAGGATTTTTCCTGTGCGCAATTCGTCAGACTCATGACGAAGGTGATGATTAAAAACAGAGGAAGCCAGCCCCTGGCGATCTGGTTTGTTTTTTTGTTCCTGTTCATAACACCTCTTATATTGAGAAGATTAGCAAAATAATGTTTAACGTTAATTAAACCCTTGTAGGTACAGATGTACTGCTATCTGTAAAACAAAAGCTAGTACGCTTCATCATTTGCGTCAATTCAGGTGTCGTAATCTGCCAGCAAGATGTAAGCTAATATTATAATATCAGCTAGTTGCTTATGATTTTTTCATGTTAGTAAAATCAAACAGACACGATGTGAAATGGTACGTCCCGGGGAAGGATATGTTGAAAATATTAGTTTCCTGACGAGGGCGGTATGGTTACTGCACAAAAAAATTTTCCTACTGTAAATAATTTGGTGATTTAATCCCGGGGAAGACCTCAGCGTTGTTCACGTCTCTGGTAGGATGGGACTACGTGCCCGTCAAAAAACAGACTCTTTTTACCCTCATTAAAATGATGTGCTATGACAATAGAAAATAGTCCGCTTCTTAAATTCAATGTGGAAGCAGAAACAGAGAACTCTTCAGCACGAGCATGCACGTTCACCACACTGCACAATACCGTCCAGACCCCTGTATTTATGCCGGTGGCAACCCTTGCCGTGTTAAGAACACAAGATACGACCAATGTTGAAGCGCTTGGATTTCCTGTACTGCTGGCAAACACCTATCACCTTCTTCTACGTCCCGGCACCGAGGTATTCAGCCGCTTCGGCGGCATACACAAGTTCATGAACTGGAAGAGATCCGTTCTGACAGATTCGGGAGGATTCCAGGTTTTTTCACTTTCAAAAGATGTGAAAATTACAGAGGATGGCGCGATTTTCAGGAGTTATCATGACGGCAGAAGAATTCTTTTAAGTCCTGAAACGAGCATTGAAACCCAGAAGATTATCAACAGCGATATCATGATGGCAATGGATCAATGCATACCCTCGACTTCCGTGGAATCTCTCTGTAGAGACGCGGCGGATATCACGGCAAGATGGGCGGAGAGAAGTATCGCCGCACGGGGGGATTCCACCCAAGCCATTTTTGGAATAGTGCAGGGAGCGTGTTTTCCTGAGCTTCGAAAAACCAGTGCCCGGCAGATTACCTCTCTTCCCTTTGACGGATTCGCGATTGGAGGACTTGCCGTGGGTGAGTCAGAAGATGAAAGAAAGGATATGACCGCGATGACAGCGTCTCTTCTGCCGCGAAACTATCCCCGCTATCTTATGGGCGTCGGAACTCCCATTGATTTGCTTGAAGCCGTACACCGCGGAGTGGATATGTTCGACTGCATCCTTCCCACTTCCATGGCGCAACAGGGCGTCGCGTACACCTCTCAGGGGAAGATGGATATGCGCAGAGGTGTCTATAAGTTTCAGGACCAGCCACTGGATGAAAACTGCTCGTGCCCGGCATGCCGCAGGTACAGTTGCGCATACCTCCACCATCTGACAAAAACCAATGAATATTATGGGGGAAATCTTATCGGTAACCATAACCTTACTTTTTATCGCAACCTGATGGACTCAATGCGCGCGCATATCCTCAAAAACACATTTTTCTCATACTACAAAGAACAGAAAGAACTATTGGTGAGAGCTGATGACAATCATCCGGCAACTTACCCCAAAAGAAAAAAGAAAACAAAGCTCGCTGTCCTTGGAGATTACGAAATAGTTAAACAGGATGCGGGCTTTCACAGCATACGTCACATTACCTCAGGGGAAACAATGCACTCTGTGACAGATCCTCTGATTGAGGCGAATACACTCTACGTCAACCAGTCAGAATTACGTGGAATGCTCGAATTTATTACTGAGGATGAACTGGTAATCTGGGATGTTGGACTGGGAGCGGGAACAAATGCCATGGCCGCAATTTTTAAACTGGAAGAGATCTTTGAACAGAATGACATTCAGAAACGTGTAAAAATTATCAGTTTTGAAAAGGATCTGAATTCCCTCCGTCTTGCCGTTAAAAACGCGCCGCTGTTCCCTCATGTGAGACACGCGGCACCGAGTTCAATCCTTAAAGCCGGCTTGTGGGTTTCCGCGAATAAAAAGATCGAATGGACGCTGGTTGAAGGTGATTTCCTCGAGCATATAGAGAATGTGCCGCAACCGCATATTATTTTTTACGACCCCTTTTCACTCTATACTGACGGTCCGCTCTGGAGTTATTCTGTCTTCAAAAGGATCTTCAACACCTGCGGAAATACACCCGCAAAACTGTTCACTTATTCCACTTCCACAAGAGTGAGAGGTGCCCTCCTTGCGGCAGGATTCTACACAGGAAGCGGCGCTGGCACAGGCCCCAAATCCGAAACAACCGCGGCATTCACTTCAATGGCAATAAAGAACTCTGCTATAAAACTTTTAGGGACGGAATGGCTTCAACGATTTCACCGAAGTAGTTCAAAATTTGCCACTGAAAACTCTGACATTGAAAACGCGGAAATTGAAAAACGGATATTAAATCATCCTCAATTTATGCACTTAGGATCAACAAAAGAATAAGTTATAAAAGTTTACTCGTGCCCTACGTCCCGTGGGGCACGTTATCCACCAGGCGAAGCTCTGCTTCGCACCCACCGGAGGTGGGTCTTGGAACGGTTACGAACGGGACGTTCCCAGAAAGTTTTCCCTTTTATTTTTTGAACGTTCCATAGTCCTGGATTCCGGAAAATATTAATAATCTATCCTTTGTGAGATAGGTTTTGGCCCGGAATGAGGTTTTTGAGCATGATCAATGTCATAAATAATGTTTTTTGACTCAATGCGGAATCTAAGGGGGCATAAAGAAATAACCAGTAGATAAGGAGGATGTGATGCTCGCTGTTTGTCATTCCGGGCGAAGACCCAGAATCCGGTAGAGGCGAAAAATCTTTTGCACCTACTGGTGTTTGGTGGAATCTGGATACCGGATCAGGTCCGGTATGACACAGTGCCGAAAAAGAAAAGTGTACCATTTATTTCTTGGCGGGACCCTAACGTAATACTTCCCGAACTTGCTCCATCAACTTTAATTCTGGATTTGGACGAAATATGCCTGTTTTTTTTGTGGACTTCATCAGCCCCCTCTGTTAATGCTGTGGTCATGGGGAGTTTTCTTTTGGAAGAGACTTTCCATCTTTCGCTGATTAATACCATAAGCGGAAAAATCTAAACAAAACTGTAACAAGTGGGCAGGTTTTCCATGTTTAGCGGACTAATAGTGGTAATAAGTAGACAAATTAGCCATCTATAAGTTCTGATATCATGGAAAAAGTCCTCTGATTACTCTGTTGGGCACGTGAAAGCTCCGATGTCGTTCAGCAGTTTTCATCAATGCAACTGGGGCATAAGTGAAACTGAGAAATCGAATGAAACAATGTATCAAGATCGTATTGATTCAAGTAGTTGTTATAGTTGGTATCTTAAGTGGAGGTTGTTCTTCAATCGTATCAGGCACAAAACAACAACTTACTTTTAATTCGGAACCAGATGGAGCAACGGTGAGCATAAATGGAGTGACAATGGGTAAAACTCCAGCAACGGTCATGGTTGATCGTCAGAAAGGACAAAGTGTTACTTTTGAAAAAGATGGTTATAAAAAACAGACTATTCCGCTTTCTACGAGCCTCAATACATGGTTTTGGGGCAATATTGTAATCGGTGGATTTCTCGGTTCTACTACGGATGCGGCCAGTGGATCGATGCATGAATATGTTCCCAATCAATTTTATGTTACATTGGCAATAGATTCAAACAGTCCCATCAAAGAATATGGATCTGAAAAAGCAAAACTCAAAGAGTTCATCGTCGGTAGTTACCATAATCTAACGGAGGATTTATCGAAAGGACAAGGAGATTATCTTTCCTCATTACTTGCAATGTTAAAAATTGCACCAGAAAATAAGGAGGAAGCTATTCAGAAAATTCACGCACTCTCAACGGTTTACAGTGTAATCCCTGAATTTGCGGAGCAAGTGGCAAATTTTTACATAAAATAACTCACAACAATGAGAAATGCCCAACAAGTCGTTCGACCGGATTTCTTGGGGCGTCGCTTCGCTCTGCCCCAAGAAACCGGTCAACTCTGTCGGTTCGATCCAATAAATCACCAAAGTTATCATGGCATTTTCTTCATTGGTTGATGTATGATACGGATATGAGGAGAT
>JADFZZ010000040.1:0-33718 GCA_015232315.1 SAR324 cluster bacterium
CGAAGTTGTCATATTCATCAATCAGGATATACAGCGGTAAATTCAGCGATGCGGCGGCCTTGAATAATGAGGAAAGTTTGAGACTGACAGTCGCTTCCCCGACAATGGATTTTTTTGTCTGTTCAGGAATCAGGGATGCGTATGTGTCCAGAAACGCGTGAATCTGGATGCGGCCATAACCTTCAAAACTTGATTGTACATGCTCCACATCGGCCCGGACCGCGGAAAAATTGAAAGGCAGGATCAAATAGGAATTGCGTTCCGGGGTAGGATGATCCCCAATCCAGAGTCCCTTGAAAAACCGCTCAAATTTATCTTTCTTGGCGATGTCGTAATAGGTTTCCAGAATCGAGACCCACAGCGACTTGCCAAACCGTCGGGGACGGATGAAAAACAGATAGCGGTTTTCTTCCAGCACCGGAATGAAGCGGGTTTTGTCAACATAGTAATCATTTTTCTGGCGAATGTCCTCAAAGTCGGACGCGCCATAAGCGATATTGCGAACACCGGGTTTGAGCATGGGAAACCTCCTGCGGATGATGGAATAGATGATGTTTGATGTTGTAAACCAAAATCCCTCCGGGCGCAAGAAGCCATAACATCTCACCACAAAATTCGCCGTGAATTGGAAAAAATCGCGCTGATCCAACAATGCCACACCGGAACAGTGGCATATGGTACCAGCAAGGATAAAACTCACAGGTCATCAAAACGACCCAATGGCTAAAAAGTTTCAGAATTTCCCTGATTTTTCTTTTCATTCCAGTTTTGCTTTGTTAAGTCTCAAACGTAACTATTCATTATTTGGTTAATTTTTCAGGGGAGGCACCATGAACAGAGCAGACGGCAGACGGCAGACGGCAGACGGCAGACGGCAGACGGCAGACGGCAGACGGCAGACGGCAGACGGCAGACGGCAGACGGCAGGGCAGAACTTTCAGCATGAAAAGTCCAGTCATTGCCGCCCAGGGCTTGGAAGAACGGAATCAGGGCTTGGTCAATTTTTCAGACTATTGCTGGTGGCGGGTCTCTGGCTGACGTTGTGCGGGTTTGGCGTAGGCGACCAAACGCCCACTGAAAAAGCGCGGGGATTGAGTTTTATGGATACGGACCCGATCAAGGGATTTATTGGCGGCTCCCTCATCATCCGGAAAGCTAAATCCGAAAGAACACTCGACACCTATTACGTTTATTGGGGAAACAACGCAGATCAGGAGATTGCTGAACTTGGCCGATTTTACAAAACAGGCGGAGATATTCAACGAACCCTTTCCAGCGGAATCACGATTCCACAAGGCGCGACGCGTCTGATCGTTAAAACCGGAAAAAATGACTATATCATGGATGACGGCATCAATATCCCTTTGGTGGATCTTTCCGAAAAAAGCTATCCCGTTCATACGGCCCGTGGCCTGGATGTCCGCCAACTGGTCATTGATATGGGACAGGTCAGCGGCAGTGTCACCATCGAGCGGTCGGAAGATGAAAGCGACATCACCCGGTATTATCTCTATTGGGCTGACAGCCCTGAAAATCCTGTGAGCAATATCATGTACGCTCCCATGGAAATGCTGAAACCCGGTGAAAACATCACCTTCATCTTTCAAGCGAAAATACCATTACCATCCTACGCGACACATTTGCTGGTGCTCACGGCCAACGACACGGGCATGATGAAAAATGGAATTTCCATTTCTCTCCGGGAACCTGTGCCGACACAGCTTCCTCGTGAAATCATGTTCCAGGATCTCTATAGTGAGAGTGGGATCATTGGTGGTGACATCGGCATTTTTCCACCGCGAGAACCTCACAATATTCGTCATTATCATATTTATTTGGGGATAGATGCCAACACTCGTGTGACACAAAACACCTTTGTCGCTAGCGTTCCCGTAAATTCATCCTACTTTATACATCCTACCGCATTGCCCGCGGGAACAACACATTTACTGGTTTATCCCGCCAATCGGGGTGGTGAATCCTCTATGCACGCCAGTGTCCCCCTTGTGGACATCACACCAGAAGTAGCCAATTCCATCCAATTGGGGCCTTTCATCAATTGTTAATGCTTATTAATATGTCCTTCTCAAGAAATTCATATTCAGCGGTTAATGCCCTGTCGAGTTTGTAGGATTCACGGTAAATACCATTATTCAGCGTCAACTGAACAAAGTTTTTCCCATACAAATTTTTTAATGATTTGGAAAGACGAATGCGGAAATGATAAGAAGAACTGGAAGGATACTTGATAAGCATAGTCCCCCAAAATAGTGCAAAGTGTTACTACTTTTGTTACTACTTTGGATAAGAACTATAAAAACACCAAAAAATATGTTTTGTAAGTCATTTATATTATTATAAGTTTTTTATTGATTTGGTCGGGGTAGCAGGATTTGAACCTGCGACATCCTGCTCCCAAAGCAGGCGCGCTAGCCGGACTGCGCTATACCCCGATTCACTAAGACGGCGAAATCTATCAGCTTCGTTTTAAAAAACAAGAAGAATTTTCAACAGTGGTTGAAAGTTCATGTTTATCAGATATGTCCAAGGCTGATACCGAAGCGATGTCGTATCAACACGAGCAAATGCTGATCATTTTCCAAGCCGGCAAACCTGATTTCTGTACGGATTTTTTCCTGAATGATCCGCAACTCCTGTTCCGTGGAACTCATGTCAATGTCACCTTCCAGATGCATGCGATTGAGATTTTTGATCACATTCAACCTCAGTCGTTGTTTCACTTTGGACAGGGACTCTATATTGACATAACTCAGGGCTGATTCAATTTCAGACTGGCTATAGCCAATCAATGATAACTTGACCCACACCGAAAACAGGTTTTCTTCACGCTCCCCCCCTCCCTGAGAGGTGGGCGCAGCTTGTCCCCAAGCCGTTGAACTCCCCATGAGTACTACTATTCCTGACAATATCAGAAACTTTTTGATCTTGCTCTGCATATGACCTCCTTTAATTGAGTTAACATAAATAAAAACAAATCGCCACATGTGAAAATGATCATAAACCTCGTGAATCAATTGGATTAATGGCACCTTTCAAAAAGACTGAATTTTAGTTTACAGTTTGCCCTTCAATGTCATACCTGCGAAGGCAGGTATCCAGTCCGTTGCCCGGGAGATGGACTGGATTCCCGCCTGCGCGGGAACGACAGTAAAGTGTCAACTACTTTTGAAAGGTGCCGGATTAATAAATAGAGATGTACAAAACACCCCAATATGAAACTGTAATAAATATATTGTTTTTCAAACAAATTATCCGACAGGACAGCCTCATACAGAATTTTCTGTGACAATATTAAACAGACGACTTCATCTCCGTAAATATGAATCGGAATACGCCAACAATAGTTCAAAACCTGGAACAGTTTTAATACTTGACTGCCAGCCCAGAGTGACCGGAAACAACCCAACGGTTACCTGAAAATACCCAGCAATCGTATATGTCTTTTGTTATGCGTTGTTGCAAAAATGTTTTTTATTCATCCTGAACGAATATGATGAATCTTATTGAATCATGCGTTGAGTTTGTGTCTTCGACAACAGGATAAATCTTAAGGCTTTGAGCATTGAAAGATCCCTCCCGACGTAGAGATACACGAAACGAGTGCTGAAACGAAGTGATGGATCTCTTGCCACTATTAAAGATTCTTCGCAGTTCAGAATGACGGATTCTATGCGTTTTAAGATTATTGATTTCACAATACCCAAGGTTTCTTACCCCTTGGTCCAGAGAGCACTTTTTTCTGAATTACATGACAGAGATTCGTTAGTCGCTATCGCATAATTCATTTTTGGTGTCATCCCAAACGGCTATCAACGTAAGCCGATACAGTTTTGTATTCAGTAACTTAGCTCTTCACTTTTTAGGACGTCCTCAAAATGTGCTGATACATGTGGTTTTTCTGTAAGAGCATTCCTTGTGAGTGCTCAGTCATACCAGATAACTGTATCGGCTTAAATTGGTAGCTGTCGAGATGGCACCACTTCCAATTTAATCGACAGCAAGGGGTTGGTTACATTTTCGGCCACACATTGTAGGGGCAAACCTGTGTGTTCGCCATGATCCCGGGCAGATACACAGGTCTGCCCCAGGGGAAAAAAACAAAACAGGTGGTAAATCAAAGATCGTTTTTTTAACACATGGGCGAAAATGTGACCAACCCCGACAGCGACTAGTTAGTATCCTTTTATTTTGGCCTGTTTCGGAACAGGGAATGGTGTCATATCGACCAATGGAGTCCCATATCTTCCACAGGCGTTCGGGATGACACGGATACCTGAATAGCCGAAATATGGAACCATGCCGATATTTTTTATTATTGTCATTCACTGCTTGTCCCGGAATCCAGGGGCATGCGGCGATTTGCGTTTAGATGACACCACTTCCAAATCGCGCGACCACGACTAATTATGTGATGTATCATCATTCTGAGCATTGGTCGAAGAGTCTCAATAGCCTAAACAGCAAACCCGTGGCAGTGAACTACAAGAATTAATAAATAATCATGACATGTGACTTAATCTAAAAAAAACTGGAATGCTAATTTTGAAAATAGCTATTTCCCTGCAGGTAATTCCTAAAGTTTATGACATTGCCCCCAACCCCTTCCTTATTTCAAGGAGATGAGCAGGAGATTGGTGGTGAAAATGCTTGAAACTTGGTGAATACTTACTTCCTCGAGTGTTGTGTTTGGGATAGCACATTGAAATTATTGTGGTTATTTGAAAACCGGTAATTTTATTGAATCTAATAAAATCAGTTGCATACCGTTTTTACAACATCAAAGGTACTTCTTTCCAAGCCTGAAGGAAGGCAAAACACAACACTCGAGTTACTTCACAAACACCATTCCGGAGACAACTACATGTTCTCCGCATTAAAAAAATGGTGTTCCTGTAGTTAATCAACCGAATTCTAGCCATCTCACACCAGCAAAATCTTATAAACCCGCCACCTCATCACAATAAATTTTGGCACTTTTCATTTACCAAGACAGTTTATCACCTCTACGAAGGAGAGATCTTATTCACCATGCGTTAAGATCCTTCGTCGCTTGTACCTATCTCGGTCAGGATGACACATTCAAACTGTCAACTACCAGTAGTACAACATGCCTCTGTTTACAGGTGTTAGTCGTATCCTGTGATTTGCTCATGTTTGTGATGCCATGACTTGTGATTTCAGTTTCTTGTCATACCGGACTTGAGCCGGAATCCAGATTCCACAAACCGTTGCGTGCCTCTGGATTTCGGATCTTCGCCAGGAATGACAAAAAAGAAAATCACAGGATACTAAATAAATAACCCAAACTTATGCCAGATCACCAAAAGCTTTTGAATCAAACAAAGTATTTGATTTGTTTACAGATTTTGATTTTGCTCCGTAGGAGCAGACCTGTGTGTCTATCCAGGATCAGGGCGAACAAAGGTTCGCTGACACCTGTCAACAAAACTGAATTTTAGTTTACAGTTTGCCCTTCCATGTCATACCTGTGAAGGCAGTAATTCAGTCCGTTGCCTGTGAGATGGACTGGATTCCCACCTGCGCGGGAACGACAGCAACGTCTCAACTACTTTTGAAAGGTGCCGGTTCGCTCCTATATTTTCGGGCATGTGTCAAAAAATCTTTGATTTACCACTGGTTTGGGTTTTGTCCCGTAGGGGCAGACCTGTGTGTCTGCCCGGGATTAGGGCGAACACAGGTTCGCTCCTACGTTTTGTGGCCGAAAATATGACACCCCCCCGAATGGGCTTGGTCACATTTTCGGCCATGTCAAAAAACGGTCTTTGATTTACCACTAGTTTAGGTTTTGTCCCGTAGGGGCAGACCTGTGTGTCTGCCCGGGATCAGGGCGAACACACAGGTTCGCCCCTACGTTTTGTGGCCCAAATATGACCAACCCCATCGCCCTGTTTTCAAATAGCTGAAATCACAGAATAAAAATATTGTTAATAGTTTGCCATCTCGACGAAGGAGAGATCTTATACACCAGATCCCTCGTCGATCGTGCCTCACTCTGTCGGAATGACATATTCAAACTGTCAACTACTTTTAACGGTTTCTGAAAGGTGCCTTTTCTATCTGGTATCCAATAGCCCCAAATTGTCTTGCACCTCTGGATTTCGTGTCACGCACGGAATGACGATAACATAAAATCACACCATACTAAGTACCCGACCATAAATCTTTAACCATTTTTTTCTGGTTCCTTACCTCTGGTACATGTCTGTTAAGAGCGGCAAACTTTCTGGTTACGAACGGGACGTTCGTAACCAGAAAGTTTGCCATGTTATTTTTTGAATGTTCCTAAGTTAAGTTAAGTTAAGAAATTACCTGCTAGAAAATTCTCCTTTTCAAAAGGGGGCATGGAGGATTTAACGCTCAGAATAACATCCCCCTAACCCCCTTAAACCAAGGGTGAATTGGTACCAGTACCGTCAGAGTGCTTAACTTAACAGTCTTGTACCTCTTCTGTTGGGGAACCTTCCTTCCCCCATCTCCGGTGGTTTGCCAAAAGCCGTGGCCTTATTCTACGTCACCTCGAAAGGTCTCTCGGACAATCCGGGAACAGCGCACGTCAACAGCAGGAATAGATAACGATTCATCGCGGATACCTTACGTATTTCCCGAACATAACAAAAAATCCATTGTGACCAACGCCCAGACAAAATACGGACTAAATAGTTGCTGTCGCTTCATTCAAAATTGGTGTCATCCCGACCAATGGGCGAGATCTTGAGTTATGTCAAATCAGTATCTTAATAAATATAAGATCCCTCAAATGCATTCGAGATAACACAAAACATAAGGACGCGACAGCGACTAATTATGCTTGATCTTTGTTCTTGAGTTATTATGGTGACCCCAATTTTCAGAACCCATGTTCTGTATCCTGTTAGTCTATCGTATTTTTCTTATCGGCATCTTCTCCTTATCCTTTAATTTTTTCCTGAAGATTGCAGAGATTATTTTAATTTTTCGATGAAAGAATCTTTATCTTATGTTGTATCTGATATTTCTTGCAGGCATTGGATGGTTGAAATGGAATGAAATCCAGTTGTATGAACAATATCAAAAACTTGCTTTAGGTTCTGTGACATTCATGTCTGAAGATTTGTCAATGAAAGCGGCGTATTTGTTGTGGATGGCAGGTTGTGTGCTGGAAGTTTTTTATCTGAAGCGTCCGTATTATCCCGGATTAGGCGGCTTTATGCTGTTGGTGTGGTTTTTTGCTTTTTTTATCAGAATCAGAGTGATGGATACGTTGAAACAAGCGGCCAACGCCATTCAAGACAACGGTCATGTGCCGCTGAATCAGGGACCCTACCGGTTTATCCGTTATCCACATCATGTTTGCCTGATTCTGGAAATATTCTGTGTCCCATTGCTTCACTCAGCCTGGATCACTGCGTTTCTGGGGACTGTAATCATGGGACGACTGATCTGGAAAAATGTTGTTGAACTTGAAGAGTCCGGAATTTCTGCACATGCCGAAAATCCATCTTCAGAGTCCTTGCCAAGGTTTATTCCAAGAATCAGAAAGTTCTCAATGTTTTCATGATTTTTCTGGAACAACCGCATATCCCTCAAGCCAGTCTGACAAATATTCAGAGACTTCCCGGTGGCAAACCCCTTCCACCACTTCGATTCCGGCATTGTGTAGCATGTCAACCCCCATCCCATTGACTTTGGGATGAGGGTCTCTGATGCCGATAATAACCCTGCCTACCTGTTTTTCAATGAGCAGACTGGCACAAGGCGGTGTCCTTCCATAAAAAGAGCAGGGTTCAACCGTCGTGTAAACAGTGCTGTTTTTTAAAGAATAACCATGATTTTCAGCATCCCTGACCGCCATCACTTCAGCATGGGCCTGTCCGGGGGGTTGTGTTCTCCCCCTTCCGATGATGATGCCATCTCTGACAATCACGCACCCGACAAATGGATTGTCTCCAGTGGAGCCTTGAGCCATGAGCCCTTGGCAAATTGCTTCCTTCATGAAAAAAACATCCTCCTGTTTCATGAGGCCCATCAGGTTCCGGATGTGTTCTTTTTTGAGTAAAGAACAGGATTCAGCGTTGCGTCATTATACATCTTCATCTGTCGGTACACTTTCAGATATCTGGTACCTTTCATCAAATCCTCAAGCAACTCCCGAAAACATTGTCCCAGATCTTTTCGCTGCTCTGTCAGCAACAGTACTCGATCCTGACATTTTTCACGATGTTCTCTGGTTGCGTCCTTCCGTTGAACCTGCTCTTCCATGTGAAAAATTTTCAAAGCATTGATAAACAGTCGATCCACCACACTTCCCGGCGTCTCGCTATTCAGTCTGGCCGTTGGAATCCGGGAAATCTGCAACTGCTTCAGTTGCTCAAGCATCCATTCGTCGATCCGTTCAATCAAATCATTGCGTTGCTGGTTCAGTCGGTCAATGTTGCGTTTTACCTGCGCGATCTGTGGGTCAGTGGCATCAGGATCGCGTGCCAGATCTTCCTGATGCCACAACTGAAAATTAGTGTAATGCTGGGCTGAAGCCAGAGTCAGCCAGTCCGTGACCGTAGCTTCCGCATACGGACTTTGATGCCAGTGGACCACCTGATCCATTTGAAGTTGAAGAAACTGTGAAATATCAATCATAAAACTCTCAAGAAAGTGAATGACGTAAAGCCTGGATTTCAGCAATCACCTGTTGTGGTGAAATACCAGTTAAACATTCCAGTCCGCAAGCAGGGTACACACAATTCTGTTTACAGCCGGGATCAAATTCTACAGCCCGATGTTGGGGACTGTCCGGTGGTGTCCAGTTCACTGCTTTGGGGCGTCCGAACACAGTCACTGTTGGTGTCCGGGCCGCAATGGCGAAATGACAAGGGCCATTGTCATTGCCGACATGCAAGCGGACTTTTTCAAAGATCGCTCTGGTTTGAGACAGGGTGGGCACAGCATAATCAGGCAAGGCCTTTTGTTTCATGGATTGGCGAACATCATCCACAAAGCTCTGCTCACCCGGACCATAAATGAAGAGGATTTTCGCATTCATTGTTTCTGTCAGCCAGTCGGCGACTTCAGCAAAATTTTTTGCGGGCCAGACCTTGTAAGGTTGACGTGACACAGGCGAAAGCGAAACCACAAAATCATTTTCTGCCAAACCCAGTTGTTCAAAAAGTTGATCAGCATAATGCCGGTCTTGTTCGTCAACTTCGAAAAAAAGGGGAAACTCCGACAAGGTGAGGCCTAAGGGTTCCAGGAGCTGTGCTTTGTGTTTTGCGGCATATTGTCCATTTTTGCTCATTGTCACACGGTGTGTATAAAACAGGCCCCGGCCCCGAAAATTGAATCCGATCCTGAAAAATGCCCCTGTGATCCAGCTCATAGCCGCACTTCTGGGGTTTCCAAAAAAATCAATCACCAGATCAAACCGCCTCTGCCGGAGCGACCACAAAAATTTCAATTCACTCCAGAATGAATTCTTTTTGTACAGGAGGACTTCATTCACATGGGCACTGGCCTTAAACAACTGATCAGAGGGGCGTTCTGTCAGGAAGGTGATGTGCGCCTCAGGAAACTGACTGCGGAGTGCCGCCACAGAAGGCGTGGTCATCAGAACATCGCCAATTCGCCGCAATTGAATCAACAGTATTTTTTGGGGAACAAGCATGAGGGAATTATTCGGAAGCGAGTTCATTGATTCTTTTTTCAGGAGTTCCAATCTCGGTAATGCGCGCGCCAAATCTTTCATTGACCACCACGGTTTCAGCCTTGGCCAGATGGCGGTCATTGACCCACAGTTCAAAGGGTTGGTCAGCCCAGTTTTCCAGCTCAAGAATGGATCCTTGTCCCAGATTTAGAATATCGCCGATTTCCATGGTACATTCGCCCAAAATAAAGCGTACTGTAAAATCCATGTCCAGCAACTGCTCAAACTGGGCAATTTGTTTGGCTGTTAGCGCGGATTGTTCTTTATCTTTCATCAATGTTTCCTTCCATGATAAAATTTGAACTGGCAAACGGTTTTAAACTTTGCTAGAAAGTTTGTTTTTTCCTTGATGACTCATAATTTTCCCATTGGAGAGCACCATGTCACCTAAAAAAAGAACAGAAATGATCCGAATTAATAAAGATAAACCCAACAAGGCAAACCTGCAAAAATGCCGTAAACGACTCCAGAAAAATGTTGACGTTCTTGTTCAACTTGCTCAATTGGCAGACGCTCAGGACGCCTGATGAAGGATCTCCTCCATCCACTGAAAGAAGGCCTGACTCTTGAGGAGCTCAGGCATCTTTCAGGTTCCCGTTTTCAGGACTCTGTCCCCTGGCTCTATGATCAATGGCGCTCAGGCAATCTGAAGGTCCTGCGTTTTTCAGAAAACTCCAGTTCCCGCAACCCTGTTCCCTATTCCAACCGTGCTTTTTTTCTGCCTGATGACCAGGTTCAGTTTATTCTCCCCGCAGAGTCCTCACATCAGACGGTGGCCACCTGGAATGTCAATTCGATCCGCATCCGTTTACCGTTACTTCTGGAATGGTTGCAAGACAAAGCTCCTGATATCGTCTGTCTTCAGGAAACAAAAGTAGAGGATCACCAATTTCCTGTGCTGGATCTGCAATCCGCAGGTTACCACAGTGTATATTGCGGACAGAAAAGCTATAACGGTGTCGCAATCCTTTCCCGATTGCCCATCGACGAAGTGCATTACGGATTTCGGGATGGCTTCGATGCTTCTGAAAAACGCATGATCCGGGTAAAAATCGGCAAACTCCATGTGATCAATCTGTATGTGCCACAAGGACAGACACCGGATTCCCCCAAATTTGCCTACAAACAGGAATTTCTGAATCACGTTCTGGATGAAATTCAGCAGAATTATTCTCCCGAGGCATCATTGTTAGTTGCCGGGGATTACAATATCGCACCAGATCATCGAGATCTTACCTTTGCCGATCAACGTCAGGGCATGGTCAGTTTTCATCCGGTGGAACACGCCTGGCTGAAAAAACTGGAATCATGGGGACTCAAGGATCTGTTCAGAAAACATCATGCCGAGTCAGGACTTTATTCCTGGTGGGATTTCAGAACCCGGGGATTTGAAAAAAACGATGGGATGCGCATTGACCATCTCTGGGGAACCGCTTCTGTTTTAAATGGCTGTGAATCTTCAGTGATTGATGTGGATGTCCGCCATAAGCCCCAGCCGTCAGATCATGCACCCGTGCTGTGCACTTTGAGTCTGCCCTAATACAGTAGCCTTTTCATTTCCTCACACCGTTCAATATACACTTCCACAGCCCGATCATCCGGACTGCGCATCAAACATTCATGAAACATTGGCAGGGCTTCGCGGTACATTCGGTCGTGATACAGGGTGATGGCTTCTGCAAAAGTTTTTTCGATGGCAAATTTATTGTCCCTGACCTCTGTCGGTTCGCCATCCAGCACTTCCCAGACCGTGATCCGTTCTTTTTTTCCTTTCACGGTGACCTGATCAATCATGCGGATTGTGTAGTCATGTGGATGTCTGAGTTGAAAAAACGTATGGTCACTGATCAACAGGGATGCCCCATAAATTTTGGTCATGGATTCCATCCGGGATGCCAGATTCACTGAATCACTGATCACAGTGCCTTCCATCCGGTGTTCCTCACCTACGGTACCGAGCATCAGGGGACCCGTGTTGAGGCCAATTCCGATCTTGATCGAATCACGTCCGGGTCTACCGCGTGTGTGATTGAAATCAGGAAGTTTCCTCAACATGGCAATACCGGCTTTCAGTGCGTCATCCGCATCCTGATCAAACAGGGCCATGATCGCATCACCGATATATTTGTCGATAAACCCCTTATGTTCCCTGATGACAGGCCCCATCAGATTGAGATAGGAATTGATGAAATGAAAATTTTCATCAGGTGTCATATTTTCGGACATGGAAGTGAAAGAACGGATGTCGGCAAACAGAATCGTCATATTTTTTTCGACATGGTCACCAAGCTCCACATCCATGATGCTGTCCTTATTGAGCAATTGAAGGAATTCATGGGGAATGAACCGGTCTGAGGCTTCATGCATCACCTCCAGTTGATGATGGATTCTGGAAAAATGATTTTCGAGCATCATTCCCAGTGTGATGATGAATCCGGACATCCCCCAGGGAAACCATTCCTTCCATTCTCCCGGCAGGATTCGGAGTTCAATCAGTGAATCTCTGGCAAAAGTGAAGGTCAGCAGGATGAGGCCCAGCATAAAAATTTTGGCATCCGTATCGCCTCTAAACGCATAAACCAGCGCAATAATCATGGGAATTCCCAGTCCAATCAGGATACAAATTTCGAACAGGGAAACAATGAGTTGTGGAGACAGGATATCAAAGCCAACCAAGGTCATTGAGACAGCATAATTGAGCAATCCAACCTGCCAGATTCTACGCATCAATTTAAAAATTCCCGCTCCGAAAATCTGTTCGAAAAAAGCACACAATGCTAATGGCCCCAGCAACAGCACACTCAACCACAAATATTTCCAATACCAGGGATCATACAAAAACAGCTTACTGATTTTTCCATTCAGAAAAATCCAGATTCCTCCGCACAAAATGAAACTCCCCAAGGCAAAATGTGCCGAGCCTTCATTCCGGTGAATCACAATTGAAAGTTGAATCACCCCCACCAGAATCAGAAATGATCCCAACATAAAATGATCAGCGTTGTTTCTAAGTAGCAGGAGCAGGTTATCGGCCCTTGAATTCCATGAGACACTGCGAATTGCAGGAGGAGGCATGCTTTTAACATCGGAAATCAGTAATTTGCTTCTGATCTGTTCCTGCAACAGAAAACTGGTCAGATCCATCCGGATCAGAAGATCCTTGCCTAAAGCTGTTTCATCCAGCACCATTAAACCCAATTTCTGAAAATCATGATGCAGGCAATCTTCTTTCTGGCAGGACCATAAAAACTGATGGCCCACATAAAAGGAAATGGCATTGGCTCGAAAATCACCTTCAATGTAAAGGCTCGGTTCTTTCCAGGGATGATCAGGAATGGTGGTCCGCAACCACAGGATTGAAGTATTGATTCCCTTGGTCAGGTGGCCTGGAATTGAAAACAGTTCCCAATCTGACAGATCTGGTTGTAACGTCCAGGCAGGCTGCCCCTGTGCGTTGACAGGCGACTCTCCCCAACGATAATACCAGGGATTTCCACTGGAATCCGAAAGATCGACTATGACATCAGACAGGGAAAGACTTGCGGAAGACAGCATAATTACTGTCAGCAAGAAGACCGACACCAGATATCTGAAAGTTCTGGAAAGGGTCGCTGTGACATGACCTTGGGGAAGAGATGAAGCCATGTTATCAAGAGATTGAGGTTGATTCCGTTGGTTCCCTAAGGGGGATCGTAATGGTGAAGGTAGTTCCCTGATTCAGTTGGCTTTCGCACCAGATCCGGCCATTGTTTTTTTCCACCATCTCCTTGCAGATGATCAGGCCCAGTCCTGTGCCTTTTTCACCGTCTGTCCCATTTCGAAAGTATTTTGCGTCAATTTTAAATAGCTTTTTTAAATCCTCCTCTGAAATACCAATTCCAGAATCAGAAACAGAAACCTCCGCATGATTGGCAATGGTTGTCGCATTGATGATGATGCTACCTTGTCTTGGCGTAAATTTGGTGGCATTTGAAATCAGGTTTTGAAGCACAGAATGGATCATGGTCTGGTCTGCGTACACCCTTAGATTTTCGGGAATATTCACAGCCACATTCAATTCCTTGTTTTCCGTATTTCCACGGAGAGATTCCAGAATATCAGACACAATCTGTTTCAAGGAAATTACCCGGGGTAACGGCACAATCCGGTTGGATTGCACCATCGCCCAGTTGAGCAGATTGTTGAGCAGATCGCTCAAATTCAATACAGAATTATTGATCAGATTCAGAATTTCCGTCATATCCTGACGATTGAGAGTGTCACTATTTTTCAGCGCCACCTGAGCCAGATTGATGATGCTTCCCAAGGGACTTCGCAAATCATGTGAGATGATGGAGAAAAATTTGTCTTTGCTGGAATTCATCTCCTGAAGTTTTTCAGCGTATTTGCGGGATTTTTCCTCGGCTTGACGGTATCGCAACGCATTATTGAAGCGATCAATGGAAAACAGCAGGGAACGAACCAGTCCCCTGGAGGTGACTTCATTGATGACCACAAATTCCTGAGCTCCATAGGTCAGCACCTGTGTCGCAAGAATCGGATCATCCACCGGACTGCAAACCAGAAGCGGTGTTTCAAAAAACAAAAGACTGTCTTCTGAAAAGATCTGGAGAATTTCAGTTTCAGGAAGAGCTATAGACAATAGCACCGCATCATAATGTTCCAGAAACATTTTTTCCAATCCATCCAGCAGATTGGTAACGTGAGTGATGCTGAAACTGCGCTGAATCATGAGCGTGTACACCTGCTCCACGACCATGTCAGGAGGACTCCAGAATTCCGTGTGATTCCTTTGCCAATGCACATTGGGCGTGATATCCATCGGCAACACAATATTGGCCGCGGACGCATCACCCAACAGTGCGCGGATCCTTCCGGCATTGTCAAAGTTGTCATCAATGATCAGAATATTATAGTGCTTTTTCATTCAGCCACAGCTCACAATACTTTTGTTGATTAAAATCAATCAATCCGTTCCAGTTCAAAAGGTATTTTTGGATTCAATTCATATAAATCCGGACGACGGTCAAACCAGGGACGAACAGACCCGATTTCACGCTGCAATGACAAACTGTTCAAATCCAGTTCGGCAATGACGACCGTTTCAATGTTAGGATTCGCTTCGCCTTCTATCGCGTTCAACGGAAACGCGAAATCACTGGGTGTCAGCACAGCCGCCTGCCCATAATTCAACAGGTAGGACTTGACGTTCGGAAGATTGCCGACATTCCCCGCAATCACCACATAGATGTAGTTCTCCACGGCTCTGGCATGTGCGGTGATTCGCACCCGGTTATAGGATTTTCTTTCATCAGTACTGAATGGAACAAAAATCACTTCAACACCGGACAGGCACAATAACCGGGAGAGTTCAGGAAACTCAATGTCATAGCAAACCAAAATCGCGATTTTCCCAAAGGGTGTGTCAAAAATTTTCACACTTTTCCCCGGATGAATATCCCAGAATTTTCTCTCCGCCGGTGTGATGTGCAGTTTATCCTGCGTATAGACATTTCCGTTGGGAGTGAACAAATGAGCAACGTTGTAAATCTTGCCGTCACGTATCACAGGCTGTGAGCCGCCAATGATATACAACCGGTGTTCTTTGGCTTTTTCTATAAACATCTGGGTATATCGGTCCGTCATCTCTGCCAGCCTGCGCATGGCGGCCGGTCCATCCATTTCAGGAGGAAACATGCTGAAGAGCTGGGCTGTGAACAGTTCGGGGAACATCAAAAAATGACAATTGTAGCAATCTGCGGTGTCCACAAAAAATTCCACGTTTTGTTCAAAATCCTCCCAACTGTTCACTTTGCGCATCATATACTGAGCGGCACAGACACGGATCTTGCGTACCGGATGTTTCAATGGTGCACCGGAAATCTTCCGTTTTTCAGGCCGGAAATCTGTGTTCAGGTGTTCTATCCATGTCGAATAGTTCGCACTTGACGCATCCTGAAAAAAATCAGGGAGAATTTTTTTGACCTTGTATCCAGCCTTGAGGTGGGCATTGAGTGCCAGATCCTTGATATTTCCGGCAACGACTTCTTCCACATATTCTTCCGGAGAATATTCACCCGCATGTTTGCGGTATCCCGGAATACGACCATAAGCCACCATGCGCATTAAGTTATAACGCTTCATCAGTTTTTTTCGTTGCACATAGAGCATCCCGGCGATTCCATGCCCCCGGTAATCAGGATTAACACCGATATCCGCACCATACAGCGTGTCACCGGATGGATTATGGGTGCTGAAGGAAGCGCCGCCGGTCAATTCGTTATAAGTATAGGGATGCTCATCATCCAGTTGGACAATAATGCTGGCCGCATACCCAATCACTTTCCCCTCCAGTTCTGCCAGAAACTGACCTTCTGGAAACGCATTGAACTGCAACTGGAATGTTCTTGCATTGGACAGAGAACCTTCAGGAAAATCACGGTAAACCGCTTTATGACATTCCACAATGCTTGGAATATCGTTCTCTTGCCAGCGGCGAACCTTGATGTTTTTTTTATTAAAAGCCATAAATTTCCTTAGCCATTGGCTGTGATTTGTTGAATCAGTTCTTTCAGGGATTTTTCCGCCTGATCATTGGCCACCTGACAGGTTCCGGCATTCACATGCCCGCCACCGCCATATTTCAAAGCCAATGCCCCGATATCAGTTTTTGAATCTCGCTTGATAATTGAGTTACCAATGGCAAAAACAGTGTTCTGCTGTTTCAAACCCCACATGACATGGATAGAAATATTGGTTTCCGGATACAGGGCGTAAATCATGAACCGGTTTCCGGTATAAATGGTTTCTTCATTTCGAAGATCTAGGACCACCAGATTGCCATGTACCGTGGAACAGCGCTGGATTTGCTCCTTGGATTTTTCAGCATGTTCAAAATACAGTTCGATGCGTTCAGCGACATCCGGCAGATTCAGAATCTGATCAATGGAATGCTCACGACAATAGTCGATCAGTTGCATCATGAGTTCGTAGTTGGAAATACGGAAATCCCGAAACCGTCCCAGGCCTGTGCGGGCATCCATCAGATAGTTGAGCAGCACCCAACCTGTCGGATCAAGTATTTCTTCTTTGGAAAATTGTGCGGCATCGCCTTTATCCACCGCGGCCATCATTTCGTTGTATTTGGGTGTGAATGTTTTTTCACCGCCATAATAATCATAAACAACCCGGGCCGCGGATTGGGCATCGGGATCAATGATGTGATTTTCAGGCTGTTTTCCTCCACGTCGGATGATTTCACTGTGATGATGATCAAAACACAGGAAACAGCCTTCCACATAGGGCAGATTGGTCACGATGTCCTTGTTCGTGATGGCTATTTTCTGATCCTGCATGTCTTTGGGATGAACAAACAGAATATCTGAAACCAGCTTCTGTTCTTTCAGTAAAACAGCGCACACCAAACCGTCAAAATCACTTCGGGTTACTAATCGATAGGATTGATTGTCTGACACAATACCTCTTTTTGAATAAGGTTAAGGTTGGGGCCGTTGAATTTAAGGCCTGTTTTGATCATTCATGGCGTTCCGGTGTTCGTTCTGAACATATCGGACCTGCGTTGACATTTTGATTTCCGCGACATAAAAAGTTCACAGAACTTGATAGTGATATATCAGAAGAGAAAGTTTTTGAGCAATCCCGAATTCTGTTTTTTTAATAAAATATTCACAGTATCGGGCTTTTTCCTATCTCCGCAGTGGCAAATGCGCCAGTGTAAACTCCACTCAATCCATTTCAGGCTGATTTATGGACAAAAAACCGGGAATTCTCATTGTGGATGACCAGGAAAACAACCGACTGGTCATTGAAGACATCCTGCGAAAACTCAAATGCACCATCAAGGGGGCATCTTCCGGGGAAGAGGCTCTGGAAATATTACAAGTCTGGCCGGCGGATCTGATTCTCATGGATCAGATGATGCCGGGACTCAGTGGCATTGAAACCGTCAAACGCATCAAAGCCCAAAAACAGTTTGAACAGCTTCCCATCCTGATGGTTACAGCCAAAGACGAAACCGCCACCTTGAAAGAAGCGTTTGAAGTCGGCGCCATGGATTATATCCTCAAACCTGTGGAACGGGTGACATTGCTGGCCAGAGTTGGTTCAGCCCTCAGGACCAAACAGGCGTTTGACGAGATCAAACAGTTGACAGAAACCCTCACCCGGCAAACCGAAGAACTGACCCATTTCACTCACATGGTCAGCCATGATCTGAAATCGCCTGCGGCCAGTGCGGCCAGTCTGTTTGAATTTTTTCTGTTTCGCCTGAAAGAAGATTATGCCGATGTCTGGAATAATCAGGATTTTCAGGAAATCCTGGTACGGATACCCCGTTTGTTCAGAAAAATGCTGGGCTTTGTGGATACCATGCTGAATTATGCGTCATCGGGAAAAATTGTGGGTGAGTTGGTGCTGGTCGGAATGAATTCTGTGATTGAAGAAGTCCTTCCTCATTTTGACCCGCAACGTGAGGAAGGAATCGTTGAATTCAAAATAGCTCCCAATTTGCCTCAAGTGGAATGTGATCCTTTAAAAATGGGGCAGGTCTGGCAAAATCTTCTGGGGAATGCGATCAAATACCGGGGAGAAACCAATCCGGTTGAAATTAACATTGGATGCGAAGACCATGGAAATGGTTACAGATTCTGGATTCACGACAATGGTCCGGGAATTGATCCAGAAGATCAGGAATCCATTTTTCAGCCATTTACCAGGGCTAATGATACCGTAGAAGGCAGCGGCATCGGTCTGGCTACGGTCACCCGGATCATTCAGGCCCATCATGGAAAAATCTATGTAGATTCTCAAAACCGGACAGGCGCGAAATTCATGATCGAACTCCCTCGTCCGGGCCAGGCCACTTCCTGATAATCATAGTCACAGCCTCATAAAGATCATCCACCCATGCAAACGGCTCCCGGTCACATTTGCGGTCATCTCCCGCGTGACCGGTTCTGACGCCAATAACCGGCATTCCCCAGCGATAAGCCGCTTCAAAGTCAGTGGTGGTGTCTCCGATAAACACACAATCCTTTGGCAATATGCCATGTTTCCGGGCCGCCTGGTCAAACATCATAGTTCCCGGTTTACGGCATTCGCAATCCACACACAGTTCTTTGACCCCATCCTTCAGCGGTTTCGGATAATGCGGACAATAAAACAGATCGTCAATATGGGCGCCGACCTTGGCAAACCCCTGATTCATTTTATCACAAATTGCCTGAAATTGTTCCATAGACAGCGTTCCACGGGCAAAACCGGATTGGTTACTGACCACAATACAGCGCCATGATTGCTCATTGATTTTTTTGATCGCCTCTGCGCTTCGAGGAATCCAGATGAATTGTTCCGGTGTCAGAATAGGGCCTGGCTCCTGATTGATCACGCCATCCCGGTCAACAAATACGGTTCGCATTGGACTTTTCAAATTGAAGGTTAAAAGAAGACATCCATTCGATTATCGATCACCTCTGTTTCTTCGATCAATGTATCCCTGTTCCATGCCGCTGCCCATTTCAGGAAACCTGAAAATTGCAGGCTTTTCTGACTCTGTCACAATCGTCAGATACGAGGTGGTCTTTCGGGTGTTTACAAAATGCTTGAGTTCTTCATGCAGATTAGTATCCGAATCTTCGTCAAGAGTGATCATCAATGAAATATTTTCTGCAAAATTTTGATGATCCCTCAAATAAAACAACAGCATCTGATACAGGTTATGCAGAGAATCCATCGAATTGATCGAAATTTCCCATTTAAACAGATTCTTCTTCTTTTTTTCCTCAGTCATCAGCACCTCCTCATATATTCGTTGAAAAAAATTTTGTGAAACTGTTAGAAAAGCCCAGGTTGGACATCTCTATGTGTCATTCTGTCATATCATCACCTCCATGTGATTCGCTTTTGAAACACAGGCATTTTTTTACTCTGTCTCACGTTGAATGATGCCTTTCAGATTCATATTTTGCAAGGTTGGATTCAGAACAAGTACAGATTGAAGAAATCTGTGTATCAGGGCATAATTATGGCTTGGTGCTCCCGCCGGGACTCGAACCCAGAGTTGTGGTTTAGGAAACCACCGTTTTATCCGCTTGAACTACAGGAGCGTCTGTGTGAAAGGGGCCGCATAGTCCTATGAATGATCCGCAAATTCAAGGTTTTTTCCAAGAGATCCTCTTCACCTTTTCAAAGGGCAAAAGTCCAGTATATTCTACGGGATAAGGAATGGGATAAATAAAATTTTGAGGATGATTTTTTTGAGATATTGAAGGAACTTCCAGACTTGGCTTTTTATGATATGAACCGGATTTGAACGAAATGCCTTCGGGTTATGACCCAAACCCAGCCCGTTCAAGGTGATCCCAGTCATGGACTTTTAGGAGCGAGTAACCTGCTTGTTGCCACATGTGGGTGGTCTCTGAAAACTGGTGGAGGTAGCTCAAATTAAGTACTTTTGCCCCTCGCCAGTCCTTGATTTTGCAGGAACTTGAGTTCAAAACTGGTCTTTCTAAGTCACTGAAGTCATTCACCTCCACCATTTTGCAGGGACGACCCGTTTCGAGGATCTCGCATAACGTGCCCCACGGGACGTAGGGCACGAGCAAACTTTTACAACTTATTCTTTTGCCATTCCTTAGTTCAACAACAGGATTCAGGAGGGATTGGAAACCACCAGTTCGGTGGAGGTTGGTTTCCAGGGTTTTTCAGGAGGTTTCGCTTGAGCATGTTCCGTGGTCGGAGCAACTTCTTCTTCAAAAATAAAGGAAAACGGCATGGTTTGCTTGATCTGTTCCCTCAACTGTTTTCTTCTGACTTCAAAGCGGTCCTTCATTAAATTCAGTGGGAAATGACTGATCGCCTTCAGCAGATCCGTCACCATCAGATGTTTGGGTTGCTTGACATACAGATTGGCGTAAGACCCTGTCATCGCTGAAACCGAACGCGATAAATGCAGATATTCACTCCGAATCACCAAGCCAAGTTGCTGTGTGTTGGACATCATCTGCATGGTGGTTTGAAAACGCTTATGAAGCCCTTCAATGCCTTCCGCCAACAGTTCCTGCGCGAAATTTTTCCCCAACGGCTTTATATTTTTCTTTTTAAGTGTTTCTTCCAGAGTGCTTCTGATTTCGTCCCGTCTGATCCGGTTTTCTTCAGGAAGTGTGCTCAAACTGATCAGCGAATCTGTCAGCTTATCCACATCCGCGGAAAGTGCTCCTGAAACATATTCCAGCACAGGTTTCCATTTTCCAGTCATGTTCACGGTGTTGCCCCAATCAATCAGGTAGAGTTCACCGGCTTCGTTCACCATGATATTTCCAGGATGCAGATCCCCATGAAACTCATTGTAAACCACCATATGCATCATGACGGTATATAAAAACCTTTCTGAGATTGCGCGCGCGAATTTGGGACTTTTACCACCAAAAGTCTGCATGGCACGATTGATACTGACGGCACCTTCCAGATATTCCATTTCCATAATCCGGTGCGTCGCATGATACACCTGAGGCACCTTCCACATGGTGGTTTGCTTGCTTCTTTCCGCAAACCTGCGTTGAATGATGGCTTCATCCTCAAAATTCAATTCCTGCTGGAAGCCTTCAACAAATTCATCCACCTGATCTCTAAGTGCTTCCAGAAATGGCGCCAGTTTGGAATGTGGCGCCCAGAACTGACTGCTGAGCAACGCCAGGCCGATCACCGTTTTTCCCATCAGAAATTCACGGTCCAGATTATGTCGGCCAATTTTAATCACCACCGGCATCAGCACTTCTTTTCCATCCACCACACAGGGTTTTTTGGCCAGATACACAGAACCGATTGAGCCTGATTTGATGGGACGTTCAGTATCAAAGCCGAAATAACATTCGTAGGGACTTTTGCCGTAGCATTCCTCAAAGGCATCCAGAACTTCACGAGCGCTCATTGGCGGCACATCTTCCTGAAAAACCAGCAGTTCCTGAGCGATTTCCTGAGGCAGAAAGTCTGAATTGGCCGCTGCGACCTGTGCCATTTTGATAAAGAATGGTCCAAACTCCCGCACCATTCGGGCTACGATCTGGGCCTGCGTGTGAAAATCTCTGGGATCTGCCTGAAAGAACGGCTTGATATAGCGTAAGGCCTTGATCTGCCTGCGGATAATATGAATATCGCCCCGAATTACCTGAACCCGGGTGATGAGTTCATTGATCTTGGCCTGATTGATCCGTCTGGTTTCCTTGAGGAGATTGATCAATTCCACAAGCAACGGCTCATAGGTTTTCAATACCAGACGCACAATATCCAGGTTGAGTTCCATGAGTCCACGGAGTTCCGGCGCACTGAACAACTCGTGAAAAAAACTCCAGAATTCATTGATAATTGCTTCCGGAACCGGAACTGGACTGCGGGCAATGGTCTGATTGAGGACATACCGGATAAGGTTTTCCGTTGTTTCCTCATTGGGCAGAATACTTTGTTGCCTCAGATAGGATGTCATTTTCCGGGTTTGATGGGTCAATGGATGCGCGTAAAGCACCGCAAAGACTTTGTCAAGGACACCAGACAACTGTTGCTGACTGATGTTGTCTTCCTTGCCCAGAAGCTGGGTTAACGGAATAAACGCTTGAGGAACCTGAAAGGTTTTGTAGGTGATATTTCCGGCTTCTTTAATGATTTTACCGGTACGTTCCCTGAGAACAGGAATATTGAACAACTTTTTTTTACTGTCTTGCCGCGGATTCATAAACACACTTCTCCATGCTTTGGCGTATCCTGCCCTGATAATAAGTCACAGTACATCCTGTGCTATGCCTCCCCGTTATTATCATCAAGCATCCTGCTGTATTGAGAGTGCTTCATTAATAATGATTTTCTCGGAAGTCGTCAATTTCTTTCTGAACAAAAATAATGTAAAAGGAACAGATCAACGGTTTTGTCATGCCATCTTTAAATGGTATGGGCTTGTTTTCATGCGCTATTAACTGCTTATAAAGAGCAGACCCTGTCCTCTCACGATCACAAATCAATTTTATTTAGGAACGCTCAAAAAATTACAGGGAAAACTTTCTGGTTACGAACGTCCCGTTTGTAACCGTTCCATCTTTTACAACTTATTCTTTTGCCATTTCTAAGGGGCTTGTCACTTGACAAAAAAATGAATCACCAACAGACGAAGCTTACGAATTTTGACATTTGAATGAAAACATTTTAAGAGGTTTGAAAAGGGGTATAATACGCTGTATGAACCTGAAATATTCTGTTGCCATAGAGAGGATCTCACCGTTTATTTGACAAGGAGAATTTGTGACCGCAAAAACCCGGAAAATCATGGAAGCCCATGTAAGGCATCTTCTCAATCAATGGCGTGGAGATGCCCTGGAACAATGGCTTCATGATGAATTCACCATCTGGCTCGACTGGCTTTGGGAACAACCACTGAACAAGGTTCTGTCGGAGCCGCAGGTACTGGACATAATGAAACGTTATGTGGTGGAACTGGATATTGCCGGAGGCGTTATGGATATTGCCGGTGAGATGAGCCGAACGGTTCTTACCGCACCTGTCAGCACCGAAACCACGCTGGAAGACATTTTTCCCAGGCACCTCTGGGAAATGATTATTGAATTTGCCATTCACCTCAAAGGGAACTTGATGGCTCCCATTGAAAAGAAAGTTCTTACTTCCGGCTATTCCCGGCTGGTTTCCGGTTTGCTGTTTCATGGAATCAAGGAATATCTGCTTTCAGACAATATTCTGATGCAAAAAGTGCCCGGACTTTCTGGTTTTGTCAAAAAAACAGGGGCTAGACTGGGAAAAAATTTTCTGCAGATGGAAACCGCTCTGGAAGTGCATATCCGCGATTTTGTAGAGAAGAATCTCAATCGAATCATTCAACTCAGTGAAAAATATTTGGAAGACGCGCTGGGAAAAGAATTTATCATGGATCAGGGACGTGAAATTTTTGATGATGTGTTCAAGGAAAAACTCTCAACTTATTACGGGCAGATCTCCTGTGAAGACCTGGAGGATTTTCTGGTATTTGGTTATGAATTCTGGCTCAATTTCAGGGAAACCCACTATTTTTACAAAACTTACTCAAAAATTATTGAGTTTCTGTATTACAAATATGGAGACAAACCTGCCGCAGTGTTGCTCGAAGATGTTTCGATAACCCGTGACTTGTTGCTGGACGCAGTATTACTGCTGGTGGTTCCCCTCATTCAGGAAGCCGACCGGCAAGGCTTTCTCGAACAGCGAATCCGCCGACACTTGAGCGAATTTTATACATCGGATACATTTCAATCGATTCTTTCAGAACAGGAGTAACAGCTATGCCATCCAAAAAAGAAGTCCGGGAGCAAAAAGATAAAACAAAAAAAATGCTCATGGATGCCGCACTGCAACTGATTGCAGACGAAGGTTTTGCCAATTTGAGCCTTCGTTCTGTTGCCAGAGCCGGAGGAATTGCGCCAACGTCATTTTACCGGTTTTTCCGGGATGTTGATGAACTTGGACTGGAATTGATTGAAGAAGTGGAAGTCTCATTGCGCGAGTATCTGACCATTGTCCGGGAACGGGCAGACCATAATCGGGATCAAACCAAACAGGAGACTTTGATCGAAATTCTGAATCGATTGGCACGCACAGAAATCAGCGCTTTTATGGACTATCTGCATGAACATGAAACACTGTTTCGACTGTTTCTTCAGGAAAGAACCGGTAGTAACGAAATCCTTCGTAAAGCTATTTCTAAAAAAACGCAGCGATTCATTGATTTTATTGTTCATGAACTGGAATTTATTTGTCAAAAAAAGAATTTTCCCATGAATGACATCCCGCTCGTTGCGGAAATGGTTGTGCTCAATGTCATGCATGACGGCATCGCGGCACTGGATCTCCCTGAAGAAGACAAAAAATATGAAATTGAACGCATGATCAAAAAGGTCCGTCTGATTCTTGCTGGTGCCTATGCTCTGGGAAAAGATATTCTTGGTTAATGTCTGGCGGCAGGCAAGCGCTTCCCCTTGACTTTCCTCTTGCCCTTCACCTGAAAATCATGGCATACCCTTACCCTCAATCGCGTTTTTGAAGGTGAATCATGAAATTCAATTTCTATCAAAAATGCTTCCTGCGGAATATTCCCCGATAGCGAATGACGGTAAACCTCCAGGCCTGCTCAGTGAGCTGTGCCGCATGACAAGGAAAATAATGAAACGAGAGGCTGAAATCTTGCGCGAAACCCGTGAAACACGGGTGGAACTTCGCATAGACCTGGATGGTGAAGGTAAAACAAAACTGGAAACGCCCATCGGCTTTCTCAATCACATGCTGGATCAACTGGGATTTCACGGAGGTTTTGATCTGACGGTCAAAGCCACTGGAGATACCCACATTGATTGCCATCATACGGTTGAGGATATCGGCATTTCTCTGGGACAGGCATTGTTACAGGCATTGGGAGACAGAAAAGGAATCCGGCGTTATGCTCATGCTTATGTTCCCATGGATGAAACACTGGCGCGTGCGGTGATTGACCTGTCAGGACGTCCGGATTTTGTGTTTGACGGACAATTTTCCACACCAGCCCTGGGCGAATTGCAAACCCAGATGATTCCTCATTTTTTTAAATCATTTGCCATTGCGTCGAAAAGCACCCTGCACATGAGTATTCTTTACGGACAGAATGACCATCACAAATGTGAGGCACTGTTCAAGGCACTGGCCCGATCGTTGAGAGATGCCGTTGCCCGGAGCGATTCGGGGAGTGTGGCTTCCACCAAAGGGTGGATGGATTAGAAATTTTGAGGATACCTGTATGAATGTCATTATTGATTACAAAGCTGGAAATCTGCTGAATCTGAAAAATGCCCTTGATTTCCTGGACATCCCCAACGACATCGTGACAGATCCGGAATCTGTTCGAAAAGCCGACCGGATTTTATTTCCAGGCGTTGGTGCCTTTGGCGCGGCAAGGAACAATCTGAAACAGTCCGGAATGCTTGAGGCGATCAGGGAAAGCGTTGCTGCCGGCAAACCTTTTCTGGGAATCTGTGTGGGTGCGCAGTTGCTGTTTGAAGAAAGTGAGGAAGATGGAATTCACGAAGGGCTGGGACTATTGAAAGGCAAAGTGGTCCGTTTCCGTCATGAACTCAAAATCCCACAAATGGGCTGGAACCAGGTACACCGTGTCAAACCGGATCTTTTGTTTCAGGATATTCCTGACCACAGCTATTTTTATTTTGTTCACTCCTATCATTTTTTGCCGGAAAACGAAGCCAATGTTCTGGCGCATACAGACTATGGCGTACAGTTTTCATCAGTGGTCCGGCAGGATAATGTGTGGGGCGTGCAGTTTCATCCTGAAAAGAGCCAGGATGCAGGATTGCGGTTATTGAAAAATTTCTGCGATCTGACCTGAGAATCAGGACAATCGTCCTGTTCTCTCAGGGGAGTTTTTTATCAATTTAACAATGCTTAACCTTTATTTTGAGGAAAACCATGGCAATTGAACAAACATTATCCATTATCAAGCCGGATGGAGTCGCACGCAACCTGATTGGTGAAATTGTGAAACGTTTTGAAGCAAACGGCTTAAGAATCGCCGCAATGAAAATGATTCATATGTCCCTGAAACAGGCAGAAGGATTTTACGCGGTACACAAGGCACGGCCTTTTTTTCAGGAACTCACTGAAATGATGTCTGCCGCGCCTGTAGTGGTGATGATCCTGGAAGGTGAAAACGCCATTGCGAAAAATCGGGAATTGATGGGTGCCACCAACCCCGCAAATGCGGCCCCAGGAACCATCCGGAAAGATTTCGCACTCAGTCTGGGAGAAAATACCGTACACGGTTCAGATGCTCCGGAAACAGCAAAAGTTGAAATTGCTCACTTTTTTGCTCAAGCCGAAATACCTAATTCAAAACTGTAATACATTGGTCAACTCAGGTCGGGATCATTGTCCGGCCTGAGCCATTTGGAAAGATGGGACCAGATTTCTTTTTTTCCGATATTTTCCAGTGAAGAATGTGGAATGGGTAATTCCGGCAACTGCATATCCTGCTGGATTTGTTTCAAATGTTTGACACGCTGACCTGACTTGAGCTTGTCAATTTTGTTTGCCACCACCAGCACAGGTCGCTGATAATGGTCGAGCCAGTGTTTCATCTGCAAGTCCAGTTCAGTGGGACCATGACGCACATCAATGATCAACACAATCCCGCGTAACGGAACCCGTGTTGAAAGATAGATTTCAATCAGTGCCTGCCACTGTTTTTTGACCGATGCCGGAACCTTTGCGAAGCCATAGCCTGGCAGATCCACAAACACATGTGCCTGATTGATCAGAAAGAAGTTGATCTGCTGGGTCTTTCCCGGAGTCGAACTGGTTTTTACGAGGTTTTTCCGGTTCAGCAATGAATTGATCAGTGTGGATTTACCTACGTTTGATTTCCCGGCAAACGCGATTTCATGAAACCGGTTGACAGGGAACTGAGAGGCGTTTGCTGCCCCTTGCAACAATTCAGCGGAAATGATTTTCATAATTTTTTTTGCTCAGGATTGTTCAGAATTGTCACTGGCGGATTCCTGTGACGCGTCAGGAGATTCAGGCGGCAGGTCAAGGCCCTGGAGAAACGTACCAATCCTGATAAAACGCTCCATGTTTAGCTGTCCTTGAATATTCAACAGATTCAGACAAAGCAAACTGAACACGATGGCGGAGAAGGGCGCAAGAAACAAAGATGTGGTATATTGAGACAAGCGGATGCTCCAGAGCACGTCAGGATTCTGTAAAAATTCTGTGAGCGCTTTCATCATTTCGTCGGGGTTTTCCGCAACAGGTATCGCGTTTTCAGGCAATAGAATCAGCGTCATGAGTGTGGGCAACACCACCTGCAAAAATTTGATCACCATGACAATTAAAAAAACACGGGCAAACAATGGGCGAATGATTTGAAGACTGCGGTTCAGTGCCTGAAAACTCCGTAGTCCTTCTGTGATAAAGATGGGTTGCGCCAGCGAAAAAAATATAATACTGCTGATCCAGAGAGTCACAATAACCACATTAATCGGGAATGAACTCACAAACAGCCCCATCATTCCGGTGGCGAAAATCAGATACTGAATAATCGCAATGTGCATGGAACTGAAAAACAGGGAGCTTTTCATCGTTTGAAACAACCGGGTTACAGGGAAAACCGGTCGAAGACCCAGGGCGATTATGCCCAATGTCATGACGGCTTCGATCATGCGTTCTGATAAAAAAAACACAATCATTTCAGGACCGAAAAATCCTGAAACGCCAAGGATGATGCATGGAGCCAGCATCAGGGCCGTCATGAGTGTGACAGGAACGAAATGAGTGACATAAATACGCAGGCTCAGTCGGAACAGATCCCAGATGGTGACAACCTGAAAAGCAAAATTCATAAATCCTTTGTGGCAATAATGTCTTTCTGGATTCAAGACACTATGGATATTTAAGCATATGACCGAAAAAACTATAACAACTTCTACCCTCGCATTACAAGTTGAAGCATCAGAAAAGTCACTGCCCGATGAATCGGATCAGATTATCAATGACCTGGAGCAGCAACTTGCGGCCTTGAGACGCCAACTTTCCCAACATGAAGCCTCTCCCAAAACACAAATTCATAAAATTGAAGCATCCGACAATTCGCCGGATCAGGAACAGCAGATGGTTCAATTGCAAATCAAACGGGAGCAGATCGCTAAACTTCAGGAACAACAAGTGGAGTTGCAACATCGGGCCAGTCTGGTTTCACATATAACAGAAAAACTGGAAAGCCCCTTTTCCACCATCAACAACAATCTGGAACAATTAATCAATCGGGTGAAAGACCCTGAAGTGGCAAAAGCGTTGCAACAATGCAAAAATCTGGCGTTTTCCATGATGAAGAATGTTCAGTCCATCCATACGCAGTCCAATCAACTGGACCAGAATCTGACTCCGGTTAAAAAAAGGGTGGAAATTCTGCCGTTTTTCCGGGCGTTGGCCAAATCACTCGGCGAGCGGGGGAAAACGGTAAAACTGTTTGCGTCCCCCCATTTTGCGCCGGCATCGGATCTGGACCAGGAATTATTTCAGAATGCGATCATGGTGTTGTTGCGCGAGTTTTCACGCATGAGTCAGGAAGAAACCATCAAAATCATCATCCGGCAAAATCACAACCAGACCTATAATATCCCTCACGAAACACTGGGGGTCGCTCTGGTGGGCGACACCGACTGGCAACTTCCAGACGATGAGGAAATGCAGGCATTCCTGAAACGTGCCATGACATCCTCTGAAGAATACGGACTGGATTTGCTGTATGCCAAAAAAATTATTGAAACACACCGGGGGGCACTGGCCTTTTATCGGGAAAATGGAAAAGTTGTTGGCTTTGATATTTCCCTGCCGCTGACCCAGAATCAGGACGCTCCCTAAAAAGACTTGCAATCCCGAAACCCCTCGGCTAAATATACCCCTCTTTTGCAGAAACAGATTGAGGGAAAGGTGTCCGAGTGGTTTAAGGAGCACGCCTGGAAAGCGTGTGTATGTAACAATACCGGGGGTTCGAATCCCCCCCTTTCCGCCAACCCTGTCGTCTGTTCAGACCTCGTTGTCATGACTATTGATGGCCGGGTTTTGCGCAATTGAAAATTTCGAACCGTGTCAGGTCCTAGCGGAAGCAGCACTAAGGAATCGTAGATGTGCCGTGAAACCTGGTCTCCCATGATCCTCCCAACCAGCAAAGCCTCTCATGTCTTACGTTGTTCTGGCCCGCAAATTGCGACCTACCCGGTTTGATGATCTGACAGGACAGGAAACCATTGCCCGAATTTTAAAGAACGCCATTGCCGCGGATCGGGTGGCCCATGCCTTTTTATTTTCAGGTTCCCGTGGTGTTGGAAAAACCAGTTGCGCCCGAATCCTGGCCAAAGCGCTGAATTGCCTTTCTCCTCAAGGTTCAGACCCCTGCAATCAATGCAACAATTGTGTGGATATCCACAACAACGCGTCTCCTGACGTGTATGAAATTGACGCGGCCTCCAACCGGCGGATTGATGAAATCCGGGAACTCCGGGAAAATGTCAAATACGCACCAGCCCATTGCCGATACAAAATTTACATTATCGATGAAGCTCACATGCTGACCATGGAGTCTTTCAACGCCTTGCTCAAAACGCTTGAAGAACCTCCGCCCCATGTGAAATTCATTCTGGCCACCACGGATCCTCACAAAATTCCGCAAACGGTCCTTTCACGTTGCCAGCGCTATGATTTTATCAGAATTCCCCTGAAAAAAATGGCGGATTATCTGGCGCAGGTCTGTGAACAGGAAGGAATCCAGCTTTCACGCCATGCGCTGGAAATGATTTCCCGGCAATCCATCGGCGGTATGCGGGATGCCCTGACCGCACTGGATCAGGTGATCGGCTATGCTGGAGGAACGGCCAGTGATGAAGAAGTGGCCCGTTTGCTGGGAATGATTGACAATGAATCCCGCATGAAACTGCTGGAAACATTGCTGAGGAAACAATCCACTGAAGCGATGGAGGGCTTTTATGGATTGCAGGAACACGGAAACCATTTGCAGGATGTTCTAACGGATCTTCTTGTCGCGGTCAAAAATATTTCCTTGATTCAGAGCCTGGGACTTCCCCCCACCCTGTTTCAGGATCTGACTGATTCTGAAAAACAGCGGTATCAGGAACTGGGAAAACTGGTCAAGCCCGATGAGCTTCAGCAAATATTTCACATCCTGCTGGAACTTGAAGAAACCATGAGGCAGAGCAGTCATGCCCAGATATGCTTTGAAATGGCGATCCTGAAAATCACCAGTGTACAATCTCTGGTGGGGATCCGTGAACTGCTGGAACAGGTGCAAACCCTCACCGCGTCTGGATCCATTCCTCAAAAATCCGCGGCAAACAATACTCCAACGCCTTCTCATTCACAGCCCTCACGCCCTGCGGAAACATTTGTTCCACCACCAAGAGAAGTACCTCCTCTACCGGAACCGCCCAGAGAGTCCTCTGTCAGAACCACTGAGACAGCCGCCTCCGCAGCCTCAATCAAGGCCTTCCTTCAGCAGGGAAAAACGTCGGGGCCACCGCCTCCGCAAACAGCCCCTGTTCGTTATTCCTCAGGAAATACCGGTTCTCCGGCAAATTCCATTGAGGTTGATAAAAAAAAAAGTGAACTGAAGTCTGATTTGACCAAATCGGAGACTGTTTCTGCCCGGATTTCGACGCCTGCCGAATCTTTTTCTGACGTTGTCGCCGAACCGGAAGCAGAGCCGGAAATGCCTCCGGAAGAGTGGATCAAACTGGTGAATGCTCTGCAACAGACCTCACACTCTCTGGGCGCATTTCTCAAAAGTACGGTGCTTGTTACCATGTCTGAAATGGAAGTCGTGTATGGTTTCAAAGAAAAATATGCCGCACAGATCCCCATGTTTTCCAAAGAACACCAGTTTCAGGTCGCACGCCTCATTCAGAATTTTCTGAAACGCGATGTGAAGGTTCATTTGACTGAAAAGCCCCTCAAATCGAGTGTCTTGACCGTTAAAGAAGCACAGGATTATCATTACCAGAAAAATATTCTGAAAATGAACCAGGAGGCGGAATCTTCGGAACAAGTTCAGAATATTCTGAAAGCCTTCCCCGGTAGCACAATCATTTCGACCAAACACACTGGAAGTTGAAACCTTTTCCAACATTGAGGAATTATGTCTGAATTTCGTATTTTATTGACAGGCGGCGGGTCAGGTGGTCCGACAACTCCATTATTGGCAGTGTATGCTTCGCTTCAGGAAAGTCCGGGCACCTCAATCCGGGGACTGTTTTTTGGCAGTCATGACGGACCTGAACGTGCCATGGTAGAAAAAGCCTGCATTCCGTTTCAGGCGTTGCCGTCCGGCAAACTCCGACGTTACTGGAGCGTGCAGAACTTTATTGATCCATTCAAAATCCTGGGAGCCTTTTTTCTCAGCTTCAAACTACTCTGGCAATTCAAACCCCATGTGGTTATTTCCGCAGGAAGTTTCGTGAGTGTCCCTGTGGCTTATGCGGCATGGGTTCTCAGAATTCCGCATGTTATTTTTCAAATGGATGTCAAACCTGGGCTGGCCAATCGTTTGATGGCGCCTGTGAGTCAGGTGCTGACCTATTTGTTTGATGTCTCTGCCGGACATTTCAACATCAGGCATAAAATTAAAATTGGTCCGGTTGTCCGGAAGGAAATTGTGGAGGCCAATGCGGATCGTGCCAATATACAGTTCGGGTTGAAACCCGACAAACCGGTTCTGCTGATCACGGGCGGAGGATTGGGTGCGTTGAAACTCAACCAGGCTACCGAACGATTGCTTTCTTTCTGGTTGAAAACATTTCAGGTGGTGCATCTGACAGGCTCTCTTTACAAACCCACGTTCCAGCATGAAGATTATCATCCCCTGTCCTTTGTCCATG
This sequence comes from SAR324 cluster bacterium, assembly GCA_015232315.1. Taxonomy (NCBI): domain Bacteria; class Deltaproteobacteria; species SAR324 cluster bacterium. Next base: position 32,194 of record JADFZZ010000040.1, read on the forward strand.
AGGGGATGGGCGACCTCATTGCCCGAAGCGATCTGGTCATCACTCGTGCCGGACTTGGAATTATCGGCGAACTGGCACAACTTTCCAAAGACGCCATTCTGATTCCCATGCCGGGAACTCACCAGGAACAGAATGCCGGGATCGTTGCGGACCATGGCGGCTGTTACTACTGGAAACAGCAACACTATATTGATCTTGAAGAATCAGGCTGGATTGAATTTATGGAACAACACCAGGCTGGAACCAAAGGCCGGAAGTTGAATGAACTTCTGCCCTCCGGAGGCGCAGAACAACTGGCGGAAATACTCAAGAAATACAGTACTTTTTCAAAGTGATTTTTCAAAAAGCCAGCATTTATAATTCAGGAGTCATGAATGGATAATGACAATCACACCCCGATGATGCGTCAGTTTTATTCCATCAAAAAAGAGCATCAGGATAAAATTCTGTTTTATCGTATGGGTGATTTTTATGAGATGTTCGGCGAAGACGCGGTCGTCGCGGCGAAAGTGCTTCAGATCGCGCTCACCTCACGCAACAAGAACAGTGCCAATTCTGTTCCCATGTGCGGGGTGCCATATCATGCCTATGAACAATATCTCAACAAGCTTTCAGCCGCGGGATACAAAGTCGCAATCTGGAACAAACAGAAGATCCTGCCCTGGCCAAGGGGCTTGTATCCCGTGAAGTGGTTCGGATTGTTACACCGGGTACCACCGTTTCTCCCCAGTTGCTTCCACCGGACCAGAATCATTATTTGCTGGCCTTGAGGGTTGTCCTTCCCAGAAAAATCGTTGGAATGGCCTTTGTGGACGTCTCCACTGGTGAATTTGAAGTTGCTGAATTTTCTCTGGATAATCTCCTTCAGGTGTATGATTTTTTATATCAGTTGCATCCTCAGGAAATTCTGCTTCCACACAGCCGTTCCGAACAGGAATCCCGGTTTTTTGAACAACTTCAGGAACGTGTACAAAGTTTGTCCTTCCGCAATGGTTCGTCCCATCTGTTCAGTTTTCTGGAACCGTTTTATTTTGACGCGGAATCAGGAATGTCCCTGTTGAAAGACCAGTTTCAGACGCTGAATCTGGCTGGCTTCGGCGTAGAGTCACTGGACATCGCGCTGACTGCCGCAGGCGCGTTGGTTCGTTATCTTGGCGAAACCCAGAAATGCGGTTTGTCACACATCATGACAATCCGGCAACATACCTTTGACGAGGCCATGTTTCTGGATGAAATTACCATTTCCAATCTGGAACTGTTTGACAGCAATACCGGAGAAAAACGGCATACCCTGTATCATGTGCTGAATCATACACAAACCGCAATGGGTGCCAGACTCCTGCGGCAGTGGCTACGGACTCCCCTGCTGGAAATGGAAGCGATCACACAGCGTTACGATGCCATTGACGAATTTCAGGACAATTTTATTCTGTGTGAAGATCTGCGAACTTTGCTGAAGCAGATTCAGGATCTGCTCCGGATTCTTGGACGCATTACCCTGCCTGTGGCTGGAATTGCCGATTTT
>JADFZZ010000040.1:34297-43091 GCA_015232315.1 SAR324 cluster bacterium
CCATGATCTATCTGAACGATCTGGTCGATCGTGTCAGGAAAGGGTAAGATCACACCAGTCTGACGCTCTGGTTGGAAGTCCCTCCTCCCGGAGAAAAAAGCGGCCCTCTGCTGTTTATGTTTCGACCTCACCAGTCAAGCTCCCCTGCACACTCCTCCAGCGAAGTTTCCAATCCTTCTTTAATGGATTCTCTCATTCCCGGAATGGATAACAAATACAATGTTTCTTGAACAGCATTCCAATCTTCCTCGGAAATTAAGACTCCATTGGAACGTTTGCCTGTTATCACAATAGGTTGATGAGAATCAGATACTTCATCCAAAAGTCGATAAAATTTTGATCGTGCTTCACTTGCGGTCATTATAGACATTGGAACCTCCTTTCAATATCAAAAGTACGTAGTGTCGTACGTACTTACAAGTGGAATATTGTCTCAGTTCGGGTTGCTGGTTGGTTTAAAATATTTCTCTCGAAAAAACAGAGACACATTCACCAGGCCAATCAGCACAGGAACCTCAACCAGGGGTCCGATCACTGCCGCAAACGCCTGACCTGATTCAATTCCGAACACTGCCACTGCCACCGCAATTGCCAGTTCAAAATTATTGGAAGCCGCTGTAAAGCTTAAAGATGCGGATTGCGGATAGGTCGCGCCCACCCGTTTTGATAAATAAAACGACACCAGAAACATCACCACAAAATAGATAAACAGCGGAATGGCGATTCGTACTACATCGAACGGTAACTGAATGATATACTCGCCCTTGAGTGAAAACATGACCAGGATTGTAAACAGTAGCGCGATCAATGTGATGGGGCTTATCGCCGGAATAAACCGGGTTTCATACCACTCTTTCCCTTTGAGACGAAGTCCGGCAAAGCGGGAGATCATGCCTGCGATAAACGGAATTCCAAGGTAGATGAACACGCTTTCCGCAATCTGCCCGATCGAAATATCGACCACACTGCCTTCCAGTCCAAACCATTGGGGAATGATGGTGATGAACAACCAGGCATACACTGAAAAAAACAACACTTGAAAAATGGAGTTGAAGGCCACCAGTCCGGCACAAAATTCACGGTCGCCATGTGCCAGATCATTCCACACAATCACCATCGCGATGCATCGTGCCAGACCGATCAAAATGAGTCCGACCATGTATTCGTGATGATCACTGAGAAACGCGATGGCGAGCAGAAACATGAGCACCGGACCAATGATCCAGTTCTGAACCAGCGAAAGTAGCAGAACCCGCACATTGCGAAACACTTGCCCGAGTTCTTCATATTTGACCTTGGCGAGTGGCGGATACATCATGAGAATCAATCCCACCGCAATCGGAACATTGGTGGTTCCCACCTGAAACTGATGAATAAAATTCTGGATTCCCGGAACAAAGTAACCTGCCAGCACACCAATCAGCATGCCCAGAAAAATCCATAGTGTGAGAAACCGGTCCAGAAATGAAAGTCGGGAAGAAATTGTGTTCATAAGGAGCCTCTAATGTTGCATGTGTTCCAGATAATACTGATAAAACCCGGATTTGATTTCATCCCGGATTCGGCGAAATTCCTGAAGAATCTGTTCTTCTGTTCCGGTTGCCACTGCCGGATCCTCAAAACCCAGATGAACATGATGCTTCACTTTTCCAGAAAAAACAGGGCAGGTTTCTTTTGCATGATCACAAACCGTGATCACAAAATCAAACGGCTGTAATAGAAATTCATCCACCATTTTTGGATAATTTTTTCCCAGATCAATCCCGACTTCCCGCATGACCCTGATGGCGTTGGGATGCACTGCCACCGCAGGGCGTGTTCCTGCTGAATGAACTTCCAGATTTGCGTCAAACGATTTCAGAAATCCCTCCGCCATCTGGCTACGGCAGGAGTTGCCTGTACATAAAACAAGAATTCGAATCATAGTTGTTCCAAAATGAAATTGATAATCGAGAACCATTCCCGGTGGTGTCTCATTGAAGCCATTGTCTGATTTTTCCAGGTTCCGGAATGGATCCTGAATGAACCACTTTTTCATCCACTACGACCGCAGGCGTGGACAGCACCTGATAGCGCATGATTTCTTCGGGTTGGGTAACTTTACTGACTGTGATTTCAAGGTTCGCCGTCTGGATTTCCTTGCGAATCAGTTCTTCAGTACGGATGCATTTTTTGCAACCTGATCCCAAAACTTTAATAGTTTTCATAAGTGCTCCTTTCTGTGAATTTACAGACTTCCCCAGAAGGCATTAAAAAACCATCCAGTGAGTGTGAACGCTGTTAGTAACAATACAAAAAGAATGGCCAGAAGTTTCCATTCCATCACCTGTTTCAACAAAATGAATTCAGGAAAACTGGCGGCAATCGTGCTCATGGAAAAGGCCAATGTTGTTCCAACTGGCAGTCCTTTGGTCAAAAGTGCCTCCATGACCGGAATGATCCCTGTGGCGTTGGCATAGAGTGGAATTCCCATCAGCACAGCGACTGGAACAGACCACCATTGTCCATCGCCAAGAGTTTGTGTCACCCATTCTTCCGGAACAAATCCATGCAATCCCGCACCGACACCAACCCCGACAAGCACCCACTTCCAAACCCTGCCAAAAATGTCACGCATCTCATTCCAGGCGAATTGATGTCTTGTTCGAATTGATAATTTTTCAGGGATCTCCAAGGGTTGATCCTGGTTTTTGAATTCAGGTTTATCCAGCGCGTTCAGCAAGAATGGTTTGAGAAAACGTTCAGCCTTCATCAAATCAAGAATCCATCCGCCGAAAATTCCTATTGTCAAACCAGTCGCGACATATACCACTGTAAATTTCCATCCAAGCAAACTGCCCAGCAACACGATGGCTACTTCGTTGATCATTGGGGAGGTAATGAGAAAGGACATAGTGATTCCCAGTGGAATCCGTGCGGTTGTAAATCCCAGAAACAACGGAATGCTGGAACATGAACAGAAGGGGGTTATCGCACCAAACATCGCTCCCATGATATATCCTTGCCAGCGGTGCTTACTCCGCAAATAATCCCGGACTTTCTCAATATTCAGGGATGCTCTCAACCAGGCGATCACATAGATCATAACCACCAGTAGCGTCAGGATCTTCAGCGTATCTTCCACAAAAAAATGTAGACTGCTTCCCATGGATGAGTGGGGATTCAATCCCATAGCATTGATCAGCGTATCCGCAATGACAGTAAATATGTGAAACATATCTTGCCTTCAAGAGGTGGGATTGTCCCTGTTACAATGGCCCGGCGCGGGTGACATCCGCAGTGCATCAATCCGCTCCAGATCCAGTTTCAGAATTTCATACATTCCTGGCATGGAGTCCAGAATCATGTGTAAAAAATGGTGGATTTCATTGGATGCCGGTTTGAGTGAATAATAAATCCATAGTCCCTCTCTTCTGGATTGAATGAGATTTGCCTGCCTCAAATAATTGAAGTGCCTGGAAATCTTTGAATTTCCATAGCCGGTTACAGATTCAATGTGACAGTTGCAAAGTTCACCTTTGGCGGCCAGCAAATTCAGAATGCGAATCCGTGCCGGATCACCGAAGGCCTTGAACAGAACCGCTAAGGTTTCCAGTGATGTTTCTGGCTGATCAAGAGTCTGTGTTAGTGGCATTGGTGTCTCATGAAGGGGATAAAATTTATATCTGCATATTTTTGCTTAAACAGAAATAGTTCAAGATATTTTTTGTGGCGTCTAACAGAATGTCGTGCAGGATCTTGTGCCACAGGTCAAGATGTCTCGCTATGCCCGGAATGACAAAATTCCAAGTTTCAACCGTTTGAAGTATAACACCAATGCAAACATGGACGACTCCTCAAAACGGGGAACCAGCAGTATTCTTACTCGCTATCAGTGAGGAACAACTCTGGTCATGAAAATCCCCCTTTTTTAGTTGGAAACACCCATGGGAAGGCCAAAACCAACTTGCCTGTTGGTAAAACCTGAATATGATCCCTGCTTGCATAACAGGGAACCGCTTTTATCAACCAGGTCTCGAAGGACACTCTATGGCAAAAAAAGTTAAAAAAAGAAAATCAGGGATGGAAAAACGACGGCAGCAGAAAACCCAGAAAAAATCTCTGCAAAAACGTAAACACTCCAGTCGGTCTCCCCAACAGATTCAATCTTACAAACAACTGCAAAAAATTCTGATCAACCTACCTACGCTGGCGTATCATGCTGATTTTCAGGATGTTGCCTTTGAAGGTGACGCAATAACCTCGTTGAAAAATGAGGGGCTGTCAGAACCTGACATCATTGGCCGATTGATCACTCCTGAATTTAAAAATATGTTGAAGGAAAAACTGGCAAAAATTGAAATGGATAATGCTCCCCAGTCTCAAAATGGATTGTTTGCGAAAGCGACCATTTATGCCATCGACAATGAGCAGGAAATTCCACTGTTTGTCAATCCACTGCTTGTGGCAATTTATCTGCGAAGTCTCGCACGGATAGACGGACAGGAATTGAGCGTTTCTGAAGTCGGCAAGGCCGTCAAAGCCTATGAAGAGCGCAACACGGCCATCATTGAGTCCATGCTCAATAAAGATAATGAACATGAATTGATTGAAGAAATGCTTGACGAAGAACTGAATGTGTCAGGTGATCGTGAACCGCATGAAACCTATGTGGAAGAAAACGTGCTGGATGCGTTTCAGGAATCCTTGTCTCATTTGAATCCGGATGATGTGGCTCTGATCATGGATGATGTGGACACCTTTATTGAGGAATATGTCCAAACGCCTGTTTCTGAATGGACGGTGGAATATGTCACAGAATTCACCAATACCTGGTTTGTGCAAAACATGAATCCCCTTCCGGAAGATGTGGACGGTATGAAAAAGAGCCTGACCCTGTTTGTCCGTTTTCTGGAACAGGAAAATAGCATGTCAAAAAGCATTGCAGAGGCTATTATTTCAGGCCTTTCCAGTTAGCACATCTTTTACACCACATCATTTCAATGATTCCGGGTCTTTTGACCTCCCGGGTCATTCCCCTCCAACAGCCAGCGAAATTATTCAGATTTCGCTGGTGCTCTGCCAAACAACTAAATTTGCATTGGCAAATCATCAAAATCTTGAAACAGTCATTAAAACAATAGGAACTCATGTCGGGAAAATTTGGAAAATGGGTGGGCCAGACCCAGTATATTCATCGTTCGGCCCTGAACTGTCTGTCGCCTGAGGAACAGGAATTTGTGAGGGCGGAAAACAACAAATTGACGGATTCCCTCTTTCTGTGGAACGTCGTCAAGATTGACCATCAACAGCCTGTGCTCTCCTTTCTGGAATATGAAAATTTTGAGACTGTCGCATTCCCTGCCCTTCTAAAAAGCTGTACTATTGATCTTCAGAACGGACAAATCCAGAAACGGGTTTATCAGCAGGAAAATCCGCCAATTCTTCATCGCAAGGAACTCCTGCTTCCGCCGGATCATGCCCGCAAAGCCGAATTTGAGCAACTCACCCATCAACTGGAATCGGCAGGATTGTTTGAGGACGTCAAAATCATTGGACATCGCCAAAACTGGTTTCGGCTGATTCACCAATCCGGTTTCAGGCTTCAGGGACATCAGCTTGTGACCATTGATTCGGTATCAGGCAAAGATCCTAACGCCAGGGTCTATGAGGAAGAACCGACTTCAGAAACTTCAGGGACTTCCACAATTTCTGAGCCCGGCAATAGCGACGATGATTCACCCGCTGAAATCATTGAACGACACCGGACAGCAATCCAGCGTGGTCAGTTGTCCACACCCATGCAGGCCCTTTTCCGCAATGGATTTCTGGATGGCACCCGAACTGTGTTTGATTACGGCTGTGGTCGAGGTGACGACCTGCGTGGCTTACAACACCTGGGCATCGAAGCCACAGGCTGGGACCCGCACTTTGCTCCGGAGCGACCCAAAACAGAGGCCGATGTCGTCAACCTGGGGTTTGTGATCAACGTCATTGAAAATCCAGACGAACGTGTGGAAGTGTTACGGTCGGCCTTTGAACTGGCACATGAATGTCTGGCGGTTGCTGTCATGCTGGAACGTCAGGCCGGTGATGCGGCCCGGGAATATGGCGATGGTGTGGTGAGTTCCCGCCAAACCTTCCAGAAATATTTCACACAGACCGAACTTCGAGAATGGCTGGAATCAACTCTTGGGCGGAATGCCTTTGCGGTTGCGCCCGGCGTGTTTTTTGTGTTCAGGGATGATGAGGCTGAACAGCGGTATCTTTCAGAAAAACAGCGGAACCGCGGTAGCGTCCAGCATTTACTGGAAAACATTCCCCAACCGTCTCGGCAGGACAAACTGCAATCTGTCTATGAACAGCATAAATCCATGATCGATATGTTCTGGAGCCGGTTGCTGTTTCTGGGTCGCGCACCCTTGCCAGACGAAATTCAGGATCTGGAACCACTGATTGAACAACTGGGGGGCCTCAAAAAAAGTCTGAAGTTGCTGATGGATCTGTTTGGACAGGAAACCTTTGATATTGCGGCCCGGTTGCGGAAGAGTGATCTTATGGTTTTTCTGGCACTGCTGGCCTTTGAGAAACGTAAAGGTTATGGCGAATTTGAACCATTGATTCAGCGCGATATCAAAGCCTTTTTCGGGGGATATCAAAAAGCAATGGATACCGCTCGTGCACTGCTGTTTTCCATTGCCGACACACAACAGATCGCAAAAGCATGTCAATTGGTTGCCGACCAGGAAATTGGTGTTTTTGACCCGGGAAAATCCCTGCAATTACACGTCTCACATCTGGATGATCTGCCTGCGATTTTGAGGATCTATGTCGGTTGTGCCACTCGACTTTATGGCGACATCCAGACAGCGGATCTGGTGAAAATTCATATTCAGTCCGGCAAGCTCTCCCTGTTGTCGTTTGATCGGTTTGAGGAAAGTCCACTGCCAAGAATGATGCTCCGGATCAAAATCAACATGCAGACCCAAAGCTGGGATATTTTTGAGTATGGATTCGAATTTCCGCCACCGTTGCTGTATGGCAAGTCGCTGTATATGGATGAAACCTTTCCTCACTACGAAGAGCAAATACAGTTTGATGAAGCCTTGATGGAACAGGTTCTGCCTTCTATCAAGGGGTATGGTCCCTCCGAAGAAGAATTCCAGCAACTTCTTCGCAAAGCCCGTTTGAGGGTTGAAGGTTTCTCACTGGTCCGAAGCAATGATCTTCCAGGCCTGGATGATCCCTGTGGTGCTAATTTTTCCTATCGTGATCTGATCGAATGTGGGGAAACACAGGCCCGCACCGAACTCCCCAACCTTCCACAGTCACCTGAAACTTATTGGGCCCTGGAGGAAATGGCCGAAAAAATTCTGGACCCCGTGATTGATTATTTTGGCCCCATCGAATTGACCTTCGGGTTTTGTTCAAAAAAATTGGCTACCGAGATCAAAAAATCCATTGGCCGGATTGATCCTAAACTGGATCAACACGCGGGACATGAAACAAACACCAAAGGCGAACCTGTTTGTTCCCGACTGGGAGCCGCTGTTGATTTCAGGGTGGAAGATGAAAGCATGAAGGAAGTGGCTCAATGGGTGATCGAGAACACCTCTTTTGACCGCCTGTATTATTATGGCGATGACCGCCCGATCCATGTCAGCATCGGCCCGGAAAACACACGTCAGGTGGTGGTGATGCTTCCCCGCAAGGATGGCAAACTGGTTCCCAAAGTTTTGAAAGACCCTATGGCACTTGATGAGTATTAGGTCTCTCAGTATCGCATCATACTCACTTATTCAAACCTGCTTCCTTCTTTTTGAAGCGCTGTGTTCTAAACAATGCCTTGTTCACGTGGAGTCTGGATGGTCTCAAAATTCATATCATGTCTTATTTCCCTGATGGTGTTCTTCTCTTGTGCCGATGCCAGGGATACCATCACCTGGCTGGTGGTCGACTGGCCGCCATTCATGATTCTGGAAGGTGAGCAAAAAGGGGAAGGGTTGTTTGACAAAGTTTTGGCTCTGGCACAGAAAAACATGCCTCAATATGAGCATGTGAACGTTAAAATGAATTGGACCCGGTTTTGGACGGATGTGGCTGAAGGACAGCATGTTTGCAATATTTTTGCGATAAAGACGATTGAACGGGAAAAAATAACTGAAATATCAGAATCATATATTTATTTTGTTCCCAACGCTATTATCATGAAAAAAACCACCATTGAAAAACTGGGAAATCCAAAATCGTATTCCCTCATTGAGCTGTTAAAAGACAACCGGTTTCATGGTATGATTGAGACAACTCGATCTTACAGTGAGCTGGACTCCATTTTGAAAAATCTGACCGCTACCAATCTCGTCCGCAAAGCCGCTCCGCCCCAATCTTATATCAGAATGATTGCTGAAGACCGCATTGATTACACCCTCGAGTATCCGAAAATAGCCGCTTATCTGGATCAGGAAAACAATCCGTTACCCAATCAACTGTCGAGTGTGGCTATCAAAGAACTCCCCGCTTATACCTACGGATATACGGCCTGTCCCAAAAATGAGTGGGGTAAACAGGTTGTTGAGGACTGGAATCAGATATTCCGTCAATTGAAATCAACCCCTGAGTATTTTCAGGTGATTTCAACCGGGGTTACAGATGAACGGGAATTGAATCTGTTGCGAGAGAATTTCGAATATTTTCGAGCTGTGCAGGTGATTTGAATATGTTGTAGAACAGGAATACACTGGATTTTGCGTTATTTTCCCCCAAAAAGAACCTTTTGATGCGAGAATCCTATGTCCAATTATGAAATCAAGATCCA